>NZ_JAOECN010000025.1:0-80437 GCF_029836855.1 Pseudomonas sp. GD04058 | reverse complement strand
CCTTTCGGCATCCCCCGCCATCCAGTGCCTGAACAACGGCTCGGCCAGAAACAGCACGAACAGCAGGCGCATCATCTGCAATGCCGTCACCAACGGCACCGACAGCTGCAAGGTCTCCGCCGTCAGGCTCATCTCGGCAATACCGCCAGGCATCATGCCCAGGGTCAACGAACGCAGGTCGAGGTTGGTCGCGGCGCTCAGCGCCACGGCGGCGATGGCGGCGATGGCCATGGTCAGCACCGTTGCGGCCAGGGTCCTGGCAAGGAACGACGGTGCCCGGCGGAAGAACGCCCGGTTGAAGTGGCATCCCAGGCCACTGCCGATCAGCCATTGGCCGATCTGGCTGGCGCCGTCCGGCAGGCCCAGGTGCAGGTTCCAGCCGATACTGGCGACACCCGCCACCAGCAAGGGCCCGAACAGCCACGGGTTGGGCTGCTTCAACCGTTGCCAGCCCCAGGCCACCAGCGCGCCGATGGGGAACACCAGCGCCAGCCAGCCCCAGTCCACCGCGCCCGCATGGCTCAGTGGCACGCCTTCGCCGAGCAGGTACTTGAACGCCGCCGGCACGCACAGCACCACCACCAGCACCCGCAGGCTCTGGCCCGCCGCCACGCGGCTGAGGTTGGCGCCATTGCGCGCACCGAGGTTGACCATCTCCCCGGAACCGCCCGGCATGCTGGAGAAGAACGCCGTAGCGCGGTCCTCGCCGGTACGCCGCAGCAACCACACCCCGACCACGCTGGAAAGGCTGGTGATCAGTGCGCCGAAGAAGATCAGGCCGAAATGGCTGGCGACCTGCTCGGCCACATGCGGGGTGAAGTGCAGGCCGATACCGATGCCGACGATCCACTGTCCGCATTTGCGTCCGCCCGGAATCTCGGCGAGCTGCCAGGGCGTCAGGCAGCGCACCAGGATGATCGCCAGCAGCGAGCCGACCATGAACGGCAACGGCCAGCCGATGGCGCTGGCCGCGAACCCGCCGGCCAGGCCGACCAGCGGGGTTGCCCACCATTGCCTGAAGGTGGAATCAGACATTGGCCAGGGCGCGACGCTGCAGGACGCGACGACGCCAGATGCGCACCAGCGGCAGGGCCAGCATCACGATGGTCAGGCTCCATACCCCCATGCTGATCGGGCTCGACCAGAGGATGTCCAGGGCACCGTTGGAGATCGACAGCGCACGACGCAGGTTCTGCTCCATCAGCCCGCCGAGGATGAACCCGAGGAGAATCGGCGACAGCGGGAAGTCGAGCTTGCGCAGGATGTAGCCCATGATGCCAATGCCGACCATCAGGAACAGGTCGAAGGTGGTGGCGTGCACGGCGTAGACGCCGATCGCGGTGATGATCGCGATGACCGGCACCAGCGCCCAATTCGGTACGGCAAGGATGCGCGTGAAGATGCGGATCATCGGGATGTTCAGGATCACCAGCATGATGTTGGCGATGAACAGCGAGGCGATCAGGCCCCAGACGATGTCCGGTTGCTGTTCGAACAGCAGCGGGCCGGGCGTGATGTTGTACAGGGTCAGGGCGCCGATCATCACCGCGGTGGTGCCCGAGCCGGGTACGCCGAGGGTCAGCATCGGTACCAGGGCGCCACAGCAGGAGGCACCGATCGCGGTTTCCGGCGCAGCCAGGCCGCGGGCGTCCCCCTTGCCGAACTTGCCGCTGGTGCCGGCAATGCGTTTCTCGGTCATGTAGGCCACGGCGCTGGCCAGGGTCGCGCCGGCGCCGGGCAATACGCCCATGATGAAGCCGAGCAGGCCGCAGCGGATGTTGACCACGAATACCGAGGCCGCTTCCTTGAGGTTGAACAGCATGCGCCCGGTGGCTTTGACCGCCTCGTGGCCGTGGTGGGTTTTCTCCAGCAGCAGGAGGATCTCGCTGATGGAGAACAGGCCCAGGACCAGCACGACGAACTGGATGCCGTCGGCCAGGTGCACGCTGTCACCGGTGAAGCGGTACACACCGCTGTTGGCGTCGATACCGACGCTGGACAGGAACAGGCCGATCAATGCCGCGATAAACGTCTTCAACGGCTTGTCGCCGGCCATGCCGCCCAGGGCGACGATGGCGAAGACCATCAGCACGAAATACTCCGCCGGGCCGAAGGCGATTGCCCATTTCGCCAGCAGCGGCGCGAACAGGACCATGCCGCAGGTGGCGATGAAGGCGCCGATGAACGAACTCCACGCCGACAGCGACAGGGCCACGCCGGCCAGGCCCTGGCGGGCCATCGGGTAGCCATCGAGGGTGGTCATCACAGTGGAGGCTTCGCCCGGGATGTTGAGCAGGATCGAGCTGATCCGCCCGCCGTATTCGCAGCCCAGGTACACCGCAGCCAGCAGGATCAGCGCCGACTCCGGCGGCAGGCCGAGGGCGAAGGCGATGGGGATCAGCAGGGCCACGCCGTTGATCGGGCCCAGGCCCGGGAGCAGGCCGACCACGGTGCCGATCAGTGTGCCGCTGAGGGCGGTGACCAGGTTGTACGGGCTGAGGGCCACGCCGAAGCCCTGGCCCAGGTAACTCAAGGTATCCATATCAATTCTCCAGGACGTCGAGCAGGCCGAGGGGCAGTGGCACGTCCATTACCCGGTCGAACAGTACGTAGAGGGTGATGCTCATGAAGGCCACGATCAGGCCGCTGGCCGACCAGCGACCGCCGTACAGCCGGGCCATGGGCACACCGACGAGAATGCTGCTGACGATGAAGCCGAGGCTTTCGAAGGTCGCGGCGAACACCAGCAACAGGGCGACGCACAGGCCGATTTTGTTCAGGGTTTCGCGGTCCAGCTCGGGCTCGTCCTCACCGCGCACGATGGGCGTTGGGCGAATGGCCAGGTAGAGCAGTGCCAGGCCCATCAGGCCGAGCATCAGCAGCGGGTAGGCGCGCGGGCCCACCGGTTCATAGGAAAACGCGGCCTGGTAGGGCCAGGCCATCACGGCCAGGGCGGCACAGACCGCCAGCAGGGCCAGGGCGAAGATGCGTTGCAGGATCATCAAGAAATCCTCTTGGGGAGGGTGATTTCAGGCAATGCCAGAGGCATTTGGGCTGTCTTGAGGGCCTCATCGCTGGCAAGCCAGCTCCCACAGGTTTTCCCTGTGGGAGCTGGCTTGCCAGCGATTGCGGTTACTGGATCAACCCGAATTCCCGGGCCAGCGTCTTGTAGTCGGCGACCTGTTTCTTGACGTAGGTGTCCAGTTCGTCCCCGGTCATGGCGAAGGGGAAGAGCTCGCGCTGGTCACGCAGCTTGGCGAAGTCCTCGGACGCCAGCAGCTTGTCGAACGAGGCTTTCCACCATTGGTAGTCCTCGTCGCTGACCTTCGGCCCCACATAGAATCCGCGTACCACCGGCCAGACGATGTCGTAGCCCTGTTCCCTGGCGGTCGGGATGTTCTTCATCTCGGGCTCGTCCAGGCGTTGTTCGGAGAACACCGCGAGCAGGCGCATGTCGCCGCTCTGGATATGCGGCATGGAGTCGGAGATGTCGGTACTGCCGACCTGGATATGCCCGCCGAGCAGGGCCGTGGCGATTTCGCCGCCGCCTTCCAGGGCGACGTAGCGCAGGTCGCGCGGGTTGATCCCGGCAGCCTTGGCGATCAGCGCAGTCTGCATCCAGTCCTGGCTGCCGACGGTGCCGCCGGAGCCGATCACTACCTTGCTCGGATCCTGCTTCAAGGCCGCGACCAGGTCGTCGAGGGTCTTGTAGGGCGAGTCCTTCTTCACCGCGATGGCGCCGTAGCTGGTGCCGACCGCCGCGAGCCAGCGCACGGCGTTTTCATCGAAGCGGCCGAACTTGCCCTGCGCCAGGTTCAGCAGCGAGCCGCTGGACCAGGCCACCAGCGTGCCGGCATCGCCCGGACGCTGGGCGACCACGGCGTTGTAGGCCACCGCGCCGACACCGCCGGGCATGTAGGTGACGCGCATGGGCTTGGTCAGGATCTTCTCGTTGACCAGCGCGCTCTGCACCAGCTTGCAGGTCAGGTCGAAGCCACCGCCCGGCGAGGCCGGGGCGATGCATTCGGGGCGTTTCGGTTCAGCGGCCAGGACCTGGCCGGCGAACAGCAGGCAGCCGGTGGCGATGGCGATTCGACGCAGTGAAAAGGTCATCTTCAGTCTCCGTAGCTTTAGTTGTTATAAGCGGATTACCACAGGGCGACGCTATAGCTCACCAGCAACCGCACCTCGTCCGCATCGCGGGCGAAGCTGGAGCGGTAGGTGGCGTTGCGCAGGCGGACTGCCACGTTCTTGAACGTGCCGTTCTGCACCACGTACTTGAACTCGGTGTTGCGTTCCCATTCCTTGCCTTCGCCGCCGTTCGCCAGGCTGACGTTGTCGCCGTTGACATAACGGGTCATGAAGGTCAGCCCGGGAACGCCGAGCTTGGCGAAGTCGTAGTCGTAACGCACTTGCCAGGAGCGCTCGTCGGCCCCGGCGAAGTCGTTGATCTGGACGAAGTTGACCAGGTACGGGTCGGAGCCATCCACGTAGGGGAAAGCGCTGTCGCCGGACATGCTCTGGTACGCGGCGCTGAATTTGTGGCCGTTGAGGCCGTAGCTGAGCATGCCGTTGAGCGAGGTGTTGTCGATCTTGCCGCCGCGGGCCTGGCCCTGGTCATCGCTGAGGGCCAGGCGCAGGTCGGCGCCGAAGGTGCCCGGGCCCCACGGCTGGGTCGCGGTCAGGCCGGCGAAATGCTGGCGGTAGACGTCGTCGAGCTGGGCGAAGTGGTAGCTGCCGGTGATGCGGTCGGTGAACTTGTAGTCCAGGCCGGCCATGTCGAAATGGTTGCCGGCGACGGTGCCAAGGAAGCGCCCGTTCTTGTTGTTCAGGGCGATGTCTTCCTTGTTGGTGTCATCGCGGTCCTTGGCCTTCTCCAGGCGGCCGCCGGTGAAGGTCAGGCCCTTGATCTCCTTCGACGTCAGCAGGCCGCCCTCGAAGGTCTGCGGCAGGATGCGCCCGTCGTTGGGCTTGAGGGTCGGAAGCTCGGGGATCAGGGTGCCGATCTTCAATTCGGTGGCGGAGATCCTGACCTTGCCGGTCAGGCCGAGCTTGGAGTATTCGTCGGCGGCGCGGCCGTCGTCGTGGGTCGGCAGCAGGCCGGTGCCGGTGCGGTCCGGGCTGGAATCGAGCTTGACCCCGAGCATGCCCAGGGCATCGATGCCGAAACCGACGGTGCCCTCGGTGTAGCCCGACTGCAGGTTGAGCATGAAGCCCTGTGCCCACTCGTCGCGCTTGGATTGCTGGGCGCTGGTGCCGTCGCGGAAGTCGCGGTTGAAATACATGTTGCGGGTTTCGAAGGTGGCACTGCTGTCTTCGAAGAAGGCGGCCTGGCTCAGCGGTGCGACGCTGCACAGCGTGATGGCGCTGACAAGCGGGTGGCGGCTGGAAAAAGGACGACGGATAGGCGCGAACGCCCGAGGCTGTGCTGACAGCATCTGGAATAAACCCCGTTTATTGTTCTTATTTGGTACGAACGCTGCGGTTCGTTCTTCGCCTCCCGGAGGGAGCCGTGAAGCGATGCTAGGGGCTCAACCTTTCGCTAACCTTTCAATTCACTTTCATTCTCGCGGCGGCTTCACAGGCGCCGCTTCCTCTGTAAACTCCGCGCCACTGAACGCGACGCGACCGGGAGAAACCCATGCGAGTGCTGCTCGTCGAAGACCATCTGCAGTTGGCCGAAAGCGTGGCCCAGGCCTTGAAAAGCACTGGCCTGACCGTCGATGTGCTGCACGACGGGGTGGCCGCCGACCTGGCCCTGGCCAGCGAGGATTACGCGGTGGCGGTGCTGGATGTGGGCCTGCCGCGGATGGACGGTTTCGAGGTGCTGGCCCGCCTGCGCGCCCGGGGCAAGACCGTGCCGGTGCTGATGCTGACCGCGCGCAGCGACGTCAAGGACCGGGTCCACGGGCTCAATCTGGGCGCCGACGATTACCTGGCCAAGCCCTTCGAGCTGACCGAGCTGGAAGCGCGGGTCAAGGCCTTGCTGCGCCGCAGCGTGCTCGGCGGCGAACGTCAGCAGCGCTGCGGGCCGCTGGTGTACGACCTGGATAACCGGCGCTTCAGCCTGGGTGACGAGCCCTTGACCCTGACCTCCCGCGAACAGGCGGTGCTCGAGGCCCTGATCGCCCGTCCCGGCCGGGTGATGAGCAAGGAGCAACTGGCCTCGCAGGTGTTCGGCCTGGACGAGGAAGCCAGCCCCGACGCCATCGAGATCTATATCCACCGTCTGCGCAAGAAGCTCGACGGTCACGCGGTGGCCATCGTCACCTTCCGCGGCCTCGGTTACCTGCTCGAGCACCGCGATGCGTAGCACCGACAGCCTGCGCGGACGGCTGCTGCGCAACCTGGCGCTGCTGCTGGTGGTGCTGATGATCGCCAGTGGCCTGAGTGCCTACTGGAACGGTCGCGAAGCCGCCGACACCGCCTACGACCGCACCCTGCTGGCCTCGGCGCGAACCATCGCCGCCGGGCTGTCGCAGCGCGACGGCACCCTCAGCGCCGATGTGCCCTATGTGGCCCTGGACACCTTCGCCTATGACAGCGCCGGGCGTATCTACTACCAGGTCAACGACATCCAGCAGAAGCTGATTTCAGGCTACGAAAACATTCCCGGCCCGCCACCCGGCACGCCCCGTACCGATGACTACCCGGCCCTGGCGCGCTTCTACAATGCCCGTTACCTCGGCCAGGACGTGCGGGTGGTGAGCCTGCTCAAGGCGGTGAGCGAGCCGAACATGAACGGCATGGCCGAGATCCGCGTCGCCGAAACCGAAGAGGCGCGGGTGCGCATGGCCCGCGGCCTGATGGCCGATACCCTGTTGCGCCTGGGCATGCTGGCCCTGGGCGCGCTGCTGCTGGTGTGGTTCGCGGTGAGTGCTGCGCTGCGCCCGCTGGAGCGCTTGCGCAGTGCGGTGGAAGAACGCCAGCCGGACGACCTGCGCCCGTTGCCGTCGGTCGAAGTGCAACAGGAACTGGGGCCGCTGGTGCGTGCGCTCGATCACTTCACCGAGCGTTTGCGCGGTCAGTTCGAGCGCCAGGCGCAGTTCATCGCCGATGCCGCTCATGAACTGCGGACACCGTTGGCGGCGCTGAAGGCGCGAGTCGAACTAGGGCTGCGGTCCAAGGAACCGCAGGTCTGGCACGAAACCCTGGAGGCCACGGCGCAGAGCACCGACAAGCTGACCCACCTGGCCAACCAATTGCTCTCCATGGCCCGGGTCGAGAACGGTGCCCGGGCGATCGCCGAAGGTGGTGCGCACTTGCTCGATCTCAGCCAGCTGGCCCGTGAACTGGGCATGGCCATGGCGCCGCTGGCCCATGCCCGGGGTATTGCCCTGGCCCTGGAGGCCGAGGCTCCGGTATGGGTGAAAGGTGAGCCGACGTTGCTCAACGAGTTGCTGAGCAACCTGGTAGACAATGCGCTGGCCCATACGCCCAAGGGCGGCAATGTGATCCTGCGGGTCACGGCGCCATGCGACCTGGAGGTGGAGGATGACGGGCCGGGGATTCCACTTGAAGAGCGAGAGAAGGTTTTCGAGCGCTTCTATCGGCGTGGCGCGCAGGGGACTGGCCTGGGGCTGGCGATCGTCGGCGAGATCTGTCGGGCGCACCTGGCAGGGATCAGCCTGCATGATGGGGAGAAGGGCGGGTTGAAGGTCCGGGTGAGTTTCAATCCGGTTCAGTAGTGTTCTTGAGGGCCTCATCGCTGGCAAGCCAGCTCCCACAGTGTGGGAGCTGGCTTGCCAGCGATGAGGCCCTCAAGGTTTCACCTGAACATCACCCGGGCATCGAGCAGGTCATCCTCGGAGAACAGCCCCGCCGCCGGTACCGCCAGGTGCCGATAGGCCGGCAACGCCGAAACCGCGCGCTCGCGTCCGGTCTTGTCGCACAACGCCCGCGCGATCTGCACGATATCCACGTAATCCACCTTTGCCGAATGCCGCTCCAGGTTCTGCACTTCCCCCGGCAGGTTCGCCAGTTGTTCGGGAAATTCCCAGACGCTGAGGATCTTGTCCCCCAGCACCGGATGGATCTGTTCGATCACATGGTTCAGGCACACTGGGTCCGAAAGCAGCTCGTTGTGCTCTTCGGCATAGGTGAGGATCGGCAGCACGCCGATCTGGTGCACCAGCCCGGCCAGGGCCGCCTGGTCTGCCTTGAGCTCGGTGTAGCGTGCCGCCAGCTCATAGCTTACGCCCGCTACTTCCAGGCTTTTCGCCCAGATTTCGCGCATCTTCTGTTCCACTGTCTCGGATCGGGCATGGAAGATCTGTTCGATCACCAGGCCGATCGCCAGGTTGCAGCTGTAGTTGACGCCGAGGCGGGTGATAGCGGTCTGCAGGTCGGTGACCTCGGTGATCGCCCGCAGCAACGGACTGTTGACCACCTTGATCAGGCGCGCGGCCAGGGCGGCGTCGCGGCCGATCACTTTGCTCAGGGTCGCGACACTGATTTCGGTGTCTTCCGCAGCCTCGCGGATGCTCATGGCAACTTCGGGCAAGGTCGGCAGGACCAGGTCGTCGTTATCGATGGCGCGCAGCAATTGCGTTTGCACCATCTTGGCCAGGGTGTTCATGGTGTCTTTCTCCCGCGTTCAGGGATGGCCCCGCCGGCATGCGGCGGGGCGGGGCGGGCTCAGCGCTGGATCTCGCGGTCGCGGTCCAGTTCGTAAGGCAAGGTCAGCAGTTCCAGGCGCGGGCCTTCGAGGCTGCCCAGGTGCAGGTTGCCGTCTTCCACGGAGTCGGCGCTCAGTACGGCGAGCAGTTCGCCACGGGCGGCGATCACCACTTCGCCCACCGACGAAGCATGGGTCGGCGAGAAGATCTCGCTGCCCGGCGCCGGCGTCTCGCCTTCGGCCAGGGCCAGGCGGTACAGGCGGCGCTTGAGCTTGCCCAGGTACTGCATGCGCGCGACGATTTCCTGCCCGGTGTAGCAGCCTTTCTTGAAGCTCACGCCACCGACGGCCTGCAGGTTGATCATTTGCGGGATGAACAGTTCGCGGGTCTGCTCCATGACCTGGCCGATGCCGGCGCGGATCTGGCCGAGCAGCCAGTCGTCCAGCCCGGCCTCGGGCAGATGGGCGGCCAGTTGCGCGCGGACTGCGTCGGCCTGGTCAGCCGGAGCCCAGAGTTCGACCCGGCCGGGAGATACGTTGACCGCGATCAGGCCGTCATGGCGTACGGTGGCACCGGCTTCGGCAGGTACATCGAGGCCCAGCGCTGCGAGGGCGGCGTCACCCCCGGTGAGGCCGAAGCGGACCCAGGCGTCGCTTTCATCGGTGAGCTTCGCCTTGGAAAACACCGCGTATTTTTTCAGGTCTGCCAGTTGCGGTTCGAGCAACTCGCGGGTCATTGCCAGAAGGAAACCGTCGCCTTGCGGCAGGATGCGGAAGCTCGACTGCATCCGGCCCTTCTGCATGCAGCGTGAGCCAAGGCTGGAGGTCTGTTCGTCGAGATAACCGATATGGCAGGTCAGTTGACCTTGCAGGAACTTGCCGGCGTCGGAACCGCGTACGGCGAGGACGCCTTCATGGGACAGGGTGCAGAAAAAAGCGGAATCGGCCATGGTTCATCGCAGGTAATTCAGGACTGGCGGCCATCATAGAGTGCGATTGGCAAAATAGGTAGCAGCCTCACGGCCCACTCGACCAACGCCGTGTGCCCATCGCCGGTTCGGTCTGTATACTGGCGGCCTTTTCGAGGAGGGCCCCATGGTCGAACAAACTGAACTCAATCGCCTGTTCTGGCACAGCCGCCGCGGCATGCTGGAGCTGGACGTACTGCTGGTACCTTTCACCCAGGAGGTCTATCCGACCCTGAACGAGACGGACCGCGAGTTGTACGTGCGTCTGCTGAGCTGCGAGGATCAGGACATGTTCGGCTGGTTCATGGAGCGCACCGAGTCGGAAGATCCGGAGCTGCAGCGCATGGTTCGGATCATCCTGGACCGTGTCCAGCCCAAGTGACCGCTTCGAGTGTCGCTGGCAGGGCTCGAAAACCCTGCTGGCGCTCTATCTCGCCTGCCTGGCGCTGGCCATGGTTGCCCTGGGCCTGCTGGCGATTCCCCTGTTTTTCATCATTCCTGGCCTGGCGCTATGCCTGGGTCACGCCTGCTGGGTCATTCCGCGGCATATTCTCCTGACTCATCCCCACGCGATCACCGGCCTGCGCCGCGATGCCAGCGGCTGGCAGTTGTGGAGCGACGCCCGTGGCTGGCACGCCGTGCAGATGCGCCCCGACAGCGTGGCGCTGCCGGGGTTGGTCATCCTGAGGTTTCGTCGTGCCGGGCAGTGGTTTGCACGCAGCCAGTGCATCGGCCATGACGCGCTGGAGCCGGTGCAGCACCGGCGCCTGCGGCTGCGCTTGAAGTTCAGTCGGAAAAGGTGGGCGGCTGCAAGATAGTGTCCTGCACCTCGGGCAATAGCTCCGGATAGTCCAGGGTGTAATGCAGCCCGCGGGACTCCTTGCGTTGCATGGCCGAAAGGATCATCAGTTCGGCGACCTGGGCCAGGTTGCGCAACTCGATCAGGTCGCGGCTGACCTTGTAGTTGCTATAGAACTCGTCGATTTCGTCCAGCAGCAGGCGTACCCGGTGCTGGGCGCGCTGCAAGCGCTTGCTGGTGCGCACGATACCCACGTAGTCCCACATGAAGCGCCGCAGTTCGTCCCAGTTGTGCGCGATGATCACGTCCTCGTCCGAGTCGGTCACCTGGCTGGCGTCCCAGCAGGGCAGGGACCGTGGTGTCTCGACCCGGTCCAGTTGGGCGACGATGTCGGCGGCGGCCGAGCGGCCGTAGACGAAACATTCCAGCAGCGAGTTGCTGGCCATGCGGTTGGCGCCGTGCAGGCCGGTGAAGCTGGTTTCGCCGATGGCGTAGAGGCCGGGCACGTCGGTGCGGCCGTCCTGGTCGATCATCACTCCGCCACAGGTGTAGTGGGCAGCGGGAACAACCGGGATCGGCTGGCGGGTGATGTCGATGCCGAACGTCAGGCAGCGTTCGTACACGGTGGGGAAATGGCTTTTGATGAAGTCTGCCGGCTTGTGGCTGATGTCCAGGTACACGCAATCGGCGCCGATGCGCTTCATCTCATGGTCGATGGCGCGTGCCACGATGTCCCGCGGGGCCAGCTCGGCGCGCGGATCGAAGCGTTCCATGAAGCGCTCGCCATTGGGCAGCCTGAGCAGGCCGCCTTCGCCGCGCAGGGCCTCGGTAATGAGGAAGCTCTTGGCCTGTGGATGGTACAGGCAGGTCGGGTGGAACTGGTTGAATTCCAGGTTCGCCACCCGGCAGCCGGCGCGCCATGCCATGGCGATGCCGTCGCCGCAGGCGCCGTCCGGGTTGCTGGTATAGAGATAGACCTTGGCCGCGCCACCGGTCGCCAATACGGTGAAACGTGCGCCGTAGGTGTCCACTTCACCGCTGCCGCGGTTAAGCACATAGGCGCCGAGGCAGCGCTCGCCGTCCAGGCCAAGGCGGCGTTCGGTGATCAGGTCCACGGCCACCCGCTGTTCGAGCAGTTCGATATTCGGACGCTGGCGGGCCTGTTCGAGCAGGGTCGTGAAGATCGCCGCGCCGGTGGCGTCGGCGGCATGGATGATGCGCCGATGGCTATGGCCTCCCTCGCGCGTCAGGTGGAACTCGAAACCACCGTCATCTACGCTGGCATGCTCATCGCGGGTAAAGGGTACGCCCTGGTCGATCAGCCACTCGATGGCCTCGCGGCTGTGCTCGACGGTGAAGCGCACGGCGTCTTCATGGCACAGGCCGGCGCCGGCGTTGAGGGTGTCCTCGACGTGGGATTGCACGGTGTCGGTGTCATCGAGCACCGCGGCCACGCCGCCCTGGGCCCAGAAGGTCGAGCCGTTGGCCAGGTCGCCCTTGCTCAGGACGGCGATGCGCAGGTGCGCCGGCAGGTTCAGCGCGAGGCTCAGGCCCGCGGCACCGCTGCCGATCACGAGGACGTCATGTTGGAATTGTTGGCTCATGTCTTGGGATTTCCGCGCGGAGCGACCACGTAGGACACTGGAATAAGGGCAGTGGTATCGGCACAATGGTCAAGCGTTTATGGCATTGTGAAACTATCGTGAATCTCGGTGGGCTGCCTTTATAGCAGCCTCGACGCCCGGATTTCCATGTCATGACGCCGTTCTGCCTGTCGCATGTGGGAACTTTCTCGGAATCGCGAATATCCATAGAGGGTTGCCCATGAGTCAGCAGCCGTGATGACGGGAGGCAACAGCCGGTTTCAGCCGTTGCTCATGTATAGAAGACTGATTTATCGACGCAGCCGGCCACGACCGCGCTGCGTTTTCGTGCGAGCCAACCAAGGGCCGCAGGAAACTTGTCTGGAGGGGGAGAACTTTTGCACAAAGCCCGAGTCTATGGTTGCAAGCCTGAGCGATGGCCGAAGCGACACTCCTCCAGGTTCACCGAGGAGTGTTCATGCTAACCCAGGAAGAGGATCAGCAGCTGGTCGAGCGCGTACAGCGCGGCGACAGGCGAGCTTTCGATCTGTTGGTGCTGAAGTATCAGCACAAGATTCTCGGGTTGATCGTGCGATTCGTGCACGACACCCATGAGGCCCAGGATGTTGCGCAGGAAGCGTTCATCAAGGCCTACCGTGCTCTTGGCAATTTCCGGGGTGACAGTGCTTTCTACACCTGGCTTTACCGGATTGCGATCAACACGGCGAAAAACTATCTGGTGTCCCGCGGTCGGCGGCCACCGGACAGCGATGTCAGTTCAGAGGATGCAGAGTTTTACGACGGCGATCATGGCCTCAAGGACCTCGAATCCCCCGAACGTTCGCTGTTGCGCGATGAGATCGAAGGCACCGTCCATCGGACCATCCAGCAACTGCCGGAAGATTTGCGTACTGCGTTAACTTTACGTGAATTCGATGGTCTGAGTTACGAGGACATTGCCAGCGTCATGCAATGTCCGGTGGGTACCGTGCGCTCTCGAATTTTCCGCGCTCGGGAGGCCATAGACAAAGCCCTGCAGCCGTTGTTGCAGGAAACCTGAGACAGCGGCGACAGCCAAGAGAGGAACCGCCATGAGTCGTGAAGCTTTGCAGGAATCGCTGTCCGCGGTGATGGATAACGAAGCGGACGAACTGGAGTTGCGTCGGGTACTGAGTGCCTCGGACGACCCCGAAACCCGTGCCACCTGGTCGCGTTACCAGGTAGCCCGTGCAGCGATGCACAAGGAACTGCTGATGCCGAAACTGGACATCGCTTCGGCAGTCTCCGCAGCCCTGGCTGACGAAGCCGTTCCGGCCAAGGTCGCTCGCGGCCCATGGCGCAGCGTTGGCCGCCTGGCCGTGGCTGCCTCGGTTACCCTGGCCGTGCTGGCCGGTGTTCGCCTGTACAACCAGGATGACATCGCCGGTGCGCAACTGGCGGCCCAGCAGCCTGCCCAGCAAGGCCTGGCCGCTCCGCAAGTGCAAGGGCCGGCAGTTCTGGCGGGCTACAGCGAAAGCGCCGAGCAGGCCCCAGGCCCGATGGCCAACGGCGTTCTGCAGGGGCAAAGCGGCTGGCAAGACCAGCGTCTGCCTGGCTACCTGCGCCAGCACGCCCAGGAAGCTGCCGTGAAGGGTACTGAAAGCGCGTTGCCTTACGCCCGTGCGGCCAGCCTGGAAAATCGCTGAGAGCTGAAACACCCGTAAGGAGGATCATGCGCGCGCTACCTCTCATACCGCTTCTGTTCAGCGGTTGTCTGACCCTGCCGGCCCATGCTGCCAATTCGTCGACCGAAGCCGCTGACTGGCTGAACCGACTGGCCCGGGCCGATCAGGAGCAGAGCTACCAGGGCACTTTCGTTTACGAACGCAACGGCAGTTTTTCCACCCACGACATCTGGCATCGCGTCCAGAACGGCAAGGTCAGCGAGCGGCTGCTGCAGCTCGACGGCCCGGCCCAGGAAGTGGTGCGCATGGATGGCCAGACCCAGTGCGTGAGCGGAGGCCTGGTGGCAGGCGTGGGCAATGCGACACAGTCCGTGGCGCGAGTGCTCGATCCCCTGAAACTGATGAACTGGTACGACCTGAGCGTTGCCGGGCAATCCCGGGTAGCCGGACGCGATGTGGTGATCGTTACCCTGCGTCCGCGTGACCAGCACCGCTATGCCTTCGAGCTGCACCTGGACAAGCAGACCGCGCTGCCGCTCAAATCCTTGTTGATCAATGACAAGGAGCAGTTGCTCGAACGTTTCCAGTTCACCCGCCTGGATACCCGCGACATCCCCGACGATGCCGAGCTCAAGCCCAGTGCCAATTGCCGTGCAGTAGCCCAGTCTGCCGACAAACCCCACGAGGCCGTTGCCGGTTGGCGCTCGGAGTGGTTGCCGCCCGGCTTTGAACTGGTCAACAGCAGCGTACGCAAGGATGCCGACGGCAAGCACAGCGTCAGCAGTCTAATGTATGACGATGGCCTGGCCCGCTTCTCGGTATTCCTCGAGGCGCTGGACGGCGGTGGTGGCTTCGATACGCGCACCCAGTTGGGCCCGACCGTTGCGGTCTCGCGACAGCTCACCACGCCCAAGGGCGAGGTGATGGTGACGGTGGTCGGGGAGATCCCCATCGGTACCGCCGAGCATGTGGCCTTGTCGATGCGCCCCCAGGACGTCCAGGCAAGTCAGTAACGATGTTGGAGTTGCATCCCATACATGGACGAGAAAGGATGAAAGGCATGTCCCAGAGCCACTGACATGATTGGTAAGCCTTCAAGTTTGCAAATCCACCCAGATTTTTCTATAGGTCAGGCCCTTGCGGGTCTGGCCTTTCCTGCTGTTGCAGCCTCAAGAAATGCCGATGTTCCAGGCCTGGTCGCAGCCTTAAGGTTGCAACCGGGCCTTTTTCATGGGCAGGACCCTACTGCTTAACCACGCTCGTTGTGACGGGAGCCGTATGTCGATACCACGCTTGAAATCCTACCTATCGCTGTTTGCTGCCGTGCTTATGCTCGGCCAGATGGCCACTGTGCAAGCCGAAGCCCTGCCGGACTTCACCACCCTGGTCGAGCAGGCCTCGCCGGCGGTGGTGAACATCAGTACCAAGCAGAAGCTGCCGGACCGCAAGTACGCCAACGGACAGATGCCGGACCTGGAAGGTCTGCCGCCGATGTTCCGCGAGTTCTTCGAGCGCAGCATTCCGCAGCAGCCGCGCCAGCCCCGTGGCGACCGCCAGCGCGAAGCGCAATCGCTGGGCTCGGGCTTCATCATTTCCGATGATGGTTACGTGCTGACCAACAACCACGTGATCGCCGACGCCGACGAAATCATCGTTCGCCTGTCCGACCGCAGCGAGCTGCAGGCCAAGCTGGTCGGCACCGACCCGCGTACCGACGTGGCGCTGCTCAAGGTCGACGGCAAGAACCTGCCGACGGTCAAGCTGGGCGACTCGTCGAAGCTCAAGGTCGGCGAATGGGTACTGGCCATCGGCTCGCCGTTCGGTTTCGACCACTCGGTGACCAAGGGTATCGTCAGCGCCAAGGGTCGCACCCTGCCGAACGACACCTATGTGCCGTTCATCCAGACCGACGTGGCGATCAACCCGGGCAACTCCGGTGGCCCGCTGTTCAACATGAATGGCGAGGTGGTCGGTATCAACTCGCAGATCTTCACCCGCTCCGGTGGCTTCATGGGCCTGTCGTTCGCCATCCCGATCGACGTGGCGCTGGATGTCTCCAGCCAGTTGAAGAAGGATGGCAAGGTCAGTCGCGGCTGGCTCGGCGTGGTGATCCAGGAAGTCAACAAGGACCTGGCCGAATCCTTCGGCCTGGACAAGCCGGCCGGCGCGCTGGTGGCCCAGGTCCTGGAAGACGGCCCGGCGGCCAAGGGCGGCCTGCAGGTGGGTGACGTGATCCTCAGCCTCAACGGCCAGCCGATCGTCATGTCCGCTGACCTGCCGCACCTGGTCGGTGGCCTGAAGGACGGCGCCAAGGCCCGTCTGGATATCATCCGCAACGGCAAGCGTCAGAACCTCGATGTGACCATCGGCGCCCTGCCTGACGAAGACGCGGAAGTCACCACCACCCCCGGCGGCGCCGTCGAGCGCAGCAGCAACCGCCTGGGTGTGAGCGTGTCGGACCTGACCGCCGAGCAGAAGAAAACCCTTGAGCTGCAAGGCGGTGTGGTCATCAAGGATGTCCAGGACGGCCCCGCAGCCATGATCGGCCTGCGCCCGGGCGATGTGATCAGCCACCTGAACAACCAGGCGATCACCTCGGCCAAGCAGTTCACCGAGATCGCCAAGGAACTGCCGAAGAACCGTTCGGTGTCCATGCGCGTCCTGCGCCAGGGGCGTGCAAGTTTCATTACCTTCAAGCTGGCTGAATAACAGCCACAAGCGGTAAGCCATAAGCTGCAAGAAGGGCAACTGCTCTTCTTGCAGCTTTCTGCTTTCTAAAGCCGCCACAAGACCGTGATGCTGCCGAACGGAATCTCCCACAACCCATCGGCATCAGGTACAATTCCCGGCTATTTTTCGGCGGGCGTCCGGCCCGCGGCCTTTTTGAGTGTTGATCCGTGAGTGATTTGAGTCATATCCGCAATTTCTCCATCATCGCCCACATTGACCACGGCAAGTCGACCCTGGCTGACCGGTTCATCCAGATGTGCGGCGGCCTGAGCGACCGTGAGATGGAGGCGCAGGTTCTCGATTCCATGGACCTCGAGCGCGAACGCGGAATCACCATCAAGGCCCACAGCGTCACCCTGCACTACAAGGCAGGCGACGGCAAAACCTACCAGCTGAACTTCATCGATACCCCCGGCCACGTCGACTTCACCTATGAAGTCAGCCGTTCGCTGGCTGCCTGCGAGGGCGCCTTGCTGGTGGTCGATGCCGGGCAGGGCGTCGAGGCGCAGTCCGTCGCCAACTGCTATACCGCCATCGAACAGGGCCTGGAAGTCATGCCGGTCCTCAACAAGATGGACCTGCCCCAGGCCGATCCGGACCGGGTCAAGGAAGAAATCGAGAAGATCATCGGCATCGACGCCACCGATGCCGTGGCCTGTTCGGCCAAGAGCGGCATGGGCGTCAATGACGTGCTCGAGCGCCTGGTACAGACCATTCCGGCGCCGGAAGGCGAGATCGACGCGCCATTGCAGGCGCTGATCATCGACTCCTGGTTCGACAACTACCTGGGCGTGGTGTCCCTGGTCCGCGTGCGCCACGGCCGCGTGAAGAAGGGCGACAAGATCCTGGTCAAGTCCACCGGCAAGGTGCACCTGGTCGACAGCGTCGGCGTCTTCACCCCGAAACACACGGTCACCGCCGACCTCAAGGCCGGTGAAGTGGGCTTCATCATCGCCAGCATCAAGGAAATCCTCGGGGCGCCGGTGGGCGACACCCTGACCCTGTCCTCGACGCCCGAAGTCGAAGTGCTGCCAGGTTTCAAACAGATCCAGCCGCAGGTATATGCCGGCCTGTTCCCGGTGAGTTCCGACGATTTCGAAGATTTTCGCGATGCGTTGCAGAAACTGACCCTGAACGATTCGTCGCTGCAGTACACCCCCGAAAGCTCCGATGCCCTGGGCTTCGGCTTCCGTTGCGGCTTCCTCGGCATGCTGCACATGGAGATCATCCAGGAGCGCCTGGAGCGCGAATACGACCTGGACCTGATCACCACCGCGCCGAGCGTGATCTTCGAGGTCAAGCTCAAGACCGGCGAAACCATCTATGTCGACAACCCGTCGAAACTGCCGGACATCTCCTCGGTCGAAGACTTCCGCGAGCCGATCGTCGCAGCGACCATCCTCGTGCCCCAGGAGCACCTGGGCAACGTCATTACCCTGTGCATCGAGAAGCGCGGCGTCCAGCGCGACATGCAGTTCCTCGGCTCGCAGGTGCAGGTGCGCTACGACCTGCCGATGAACGAGGTGGTACTGGACTTCTTCGACCGTCTCAAGTCCACCAGTCGCGGCTATGCTTCGCTGGATTACCATTTCGACCGTTATCAGTCGGCCAACCTGGTCAAGCTCGATGTACTGATCAACGGCGACAAGGTCGATGCCCTGGCATTGATCGTGCACCGCGACAACGCGCACTACAAAGGTCGCGCGTTGACCGAGAAGATGAAGGAACTGATCCCGCGGCAGATGTTCGACGTAGCGATCCAGGCAGCCATCGGCGGCCAGATCGTTGCCCGGACCACGGTCAAGGCGCTCAGAAAGAACGTACTGGCCAAATGTTACGGTGGCGACGTGAGCCGTAAGCGCAAGCTGCTGGAGAAACAGAAGGCTGGTAAGAAACGCATGAAACAGGTGGGCAACGTGGAGATTCCACAAGAAGCCTTCCTCGCCGTGCTCCGGTTGGATAGCTAGGTCCTATGTCACTAAATTTCCCGCTGTTGCTGGTCATCGCAGTCTTTGTCTGTGGGCTGTTGGCGCTGATCGATCTGCTGTTCCTGGCCCCGCGTCGGCGGGCCGCCATCGCCACTTACCAGGGCAGCGTCAGCCAGCCCGAAGTGTCGGTGCTCGAGCAGTTGAACAAGGAGCCGTTGCTGGTCGAGTACGGCAAGTCGTTCTTCCCGGTGCTGTTCATCGTGCTGGTGCTGCGCTCGTTCCTGGTCGAGCCGTTCCAGATCCCTTCGGGATCGATGAAGCCGACCCTGGAAGTGGGCGATTTCATCCTGGTCAACAAGTTCTCCTATGGCATCCGCCTGCCGGTGATCGACAAGAAAGTCATCGAGGTCGGTGACCCGCAGCGCGGCGATGTGATGGTGTTCCGCTACCCGAGCGACCCGAACGTCAACTACATCAAGCGTGTGGTCGGCTTGCCGGGCGACGTGGTGCGCTATACCAGCGACAAGCGCCTGTACGTCAACGGCCAGCAGGTTGCCGAGCAACTGGTCGGTGCCGAGCCGGGTACCCTGGGCAGCGCCGAGCTGTACAAGGAAAAGCTCGGCGAGGCCGAGCATCTGATCCGCAAGGAAATGAGTCGCTACCGCATGCCGCCGGACCAGCAGTGGACGGTACCTGCCGGCCACTACTTCATGATGGGCGACAACCGCGACAACTCCAACGACAGCCGCTACTGGGACGACCCGTCGATTCCCAAGGAGCTGCTGGGCATGGTTCCGGACCAGAACATCGTCGGCAAGGCCTTTGCCGTCTGGATGAGCTGGCCAGAGCCGAAACTCAGCCACTTCCCGAGCTTGTCCCGGGTCGGGCTGATCAAGTAGCACCTTCACGGCGCTGTCCCAGGACGGCGCCGAATGCTTTTCTGGCATAGGCTGTAACGAGGGACCGGACGCGGTTCCCAGCCATCCGGGCGAGCAGCAATGAATCCAAAACGTTTTTCAGGATCCGCATTTGAACAAGGCTTTGATCTCGACGGCCGCTGGCCGGACTGAACCGAGCGGCATCGGCGCCCCGTCGTCGCCGCTGAACCGCCACGAACTTCGCGTGGGGTCACTGTGAGCCCTTCCCTTAGTCGCCTGGAGCGCAAGCTCGGCTACAGCTTCAAGAACCAGGAACTGATGCTGCTGGCCCTGACCCACCGCAGCTACGCCGGCCGCAACAACGAGCGCCTGGAGTTTCTCGGTGATGCCATCCTCAACTTCGTTGCCGGCGAAGCCCTCTTCGAACGTTTCCCCCAGGCCCGCGAAGGCCAGTTGTCGCGCCTGCGCGCCCGCCTGGTCAAGGGCGAGACCCTGGCTCTGCTGGCCCGCGGTTTCGAGCTGGGTGATTACCTGCGCCTGGGCTCGGGCGAGCTGAAAAGCGGTGGTTTCCGTCGCGAGTCGATCCTTGCCGATGCCTTGGAAGCCCTGATTGGCGCGATCTACCTCGACGCCGACATGCAGACCGCCCGCGAGCGTGTGCTGTCGTGGCTGGCCGGTGAGTTCGAAAGCCTGACCCTGGTGGACACCAACAAGGACCCGAAAACCCGCCTGCAGGAATTCCTGCAGTCCCGGGCCTGCGAACTGCCCCGCTATGAAGTGGTGGATATCCAGGGCGAGCCGCATTGCCGGACCTTCTTCGTCGAGTGCGAAGTGACCCTGTTGACCGAAAAAAGCCGGGGGCAGGGTGTCAGCCGGCGTATCGCCGAGCAGGTCGCTGCCGCTTCGGCATTGATCGCCCTGGGCGTGGAGAATGGCAATGACTGAACAGAACACTACCCGTTGCGGCTACGTCGCCATCGTCGGCCGTCCCAACGTGGGCAAGTCGACGCTGCTCAACCACATCCTCGGGCAGAAGCTGGCGATCACCTCGCGCAAGCCGCAGACCACCCGGCACAACATGCTCGGGATCAAGACCGAGGGTGATGTCCAGGCGATCTACGTCGATACCCCTGGCATGCACAAGAGCAATGAAAAAGCGCTCAATCGCTACATGAACAAGACGGCCTCGGCGGCGTTGAAGGACGTCGACGTGGTGATTTTCGTGGTCGACCGCACCCGCTGGACCGACGAGGATCAGCTTGTTCTCGAACGTGTGCAGTACGTGCAGGGCCCGGTGATCCTGGCGATCAACAAAACCGACCGCATCGAAGAAAAAGCCGATCTGATCCCGCACCTGCAATGGCTGCAGGAGCAACTGCCGAATGCCGAGATCGTGCCGATCTCCGCCCAGCAGGGGCACAACCTGGAGGCCCTGGAGGCGCTGATCGCCAAGCACTTGCCGGAGAACGAGCACTTCTTCCCGGAAGACCAGATCACCGACCGCAGCAGCCGCTTCCTTGCCGCCGAGCTGGTGCGCGAGAAGATCATGCGCCAGCTCGGTGCCGAGCTGCCGTACCAGATCACCGTGGAAATCGAGGAGTTCAAGCAGCAGGGGCATGTCCTGCACATCCACGCGCTGATCCTCGTCGAGCGTGACGGGCAGAAGAAAATCATCATTGGCGACAAGGGCGAGCGCATCAAGCGTATCGGCTCCGAGGCGCGCAAGGATATGGAAGTGCTGTTCGACGCCAAGGTCATGCTCAACCTCTGGGTCAAGGTCAAGGGCGGCTGGTCCGACGACGAGCGCGCCCTGCGCTCCCTGGGCTACGGCGACCTGTAATCCTACGGCCCGATACCGTCCGGTCTCGGGCCGACTCTCCTGCGAACGCCATCATGGAACAGCCAGAGGCCCTGCCGGCCTACGTTCTGCATAACCGTGCCTACCGCGAAACCAGTGCCCTGGTGGATTTCCTTACGCCGCAGGGGCGTTTCCGTGCGGTCATGCGCCGCGCCCGGGGCAAGGGCGGCAGCCTGGCGCGGCCGTTCGTGCCGCTGGAACTCGAACTGCGCGGGCGCGGCGAGCTGAAGAATGTCGGTCGTCTCGACAGCGTCGGCGTTGCTGCCTGGCTGCACGGTGACGCGCTGTTCAGCGGGCTTTATCTGAATGAGCTGCTGATTCGCCTGCTGCCGGCCGAGGATCCCCATCCGGCGTTGTTCGTCCACTACGCCGCGACTTTGCAGGCACTGGCCGAGGGGCGCGCGCTGGAGCCCTTGCTGCGCAGTTTCGAATGGCGCCTGCTGGACGAACTCGGCTATGCCTTCGCCCTGGACCAGGACATCAACGGTGATGTCCTCGAACCCGATGGTTGGTACCGCCTGCAAACCGATGCCGGGCTGGAGCGGGTCTGGCTGCTCCAGCCCGGCCTGTTCAGCGGCCGTGACCTGGCGGCCATGGCGCAGGCCGACTGGGAAGCCCCCGGTGTCCTGGCCGCGGCCAAGCGCCTGATGCGTCAGGCGCTGGCGGTGCACCTGGGCGGTCGTCCGCTGGTCAGCCGCGAACTGTTTCGCAAGCGCTGAGCACGACGTATGCTGTCGGGCTCAATCTTCAGGAGAGTTTCTTCGTGACCCACAGCAACCGCATCCTCCTCGGTGTCAACATCGACCATGTGGCGACCCTGCGCCAGGCCCGTGGTACCCGTTACCCGGACCCGGTCAAGGCCGCGCTGGACGCCGAGGAGGCCGGTGCCGACGGGATTACCGTGCACCTGCGCGAGGATCGCCGGCACATCCAGGACCGTGACGTACTGGTGCTCAAGGATGTGTTGCAAACCCGGATGAACTTCGAGATGGGTGTCACCGAGGAAATGATGGCCTTCGCCGAGCGCATTCGTCCGGCGCATATCTGCCTGGTACCCGAGACCCGCCAGGAACTGACCACCGAAGGCGGGCTGGATGTCGCCGGCCAGGAAGCGCGGATCAAGGCGGCGGTGGAACGCCTGTCGAAGCTGGGCTCGGAAGTATCCCTGTTCATCGATGCCGACGAGCGGCAGATCGAGGCCTCCCGTCGCGTCGGTGCACCGGCCATCGAGCTGCACACCGGGCGTTATGCCGATGCCCATACTCCGGCGCAAGAGGCTGACGAGCTGAAGCGGATTGCCGATGGCGTGGCCTTTGGCCTGGGCCAGGGCCTGATCGTCAATGCCGGGCATGGCCTGCATTACCACAATGTCGAGGCGGTGGCGGCGATCAAGGGCATCAACGAACTGAACATCGGCCATGCGCTGGTGGCCCATGCCCTCTTTGTTGGCTTCAAGGGTGCCGTGGCGGAAATGAAGGCTTTGATCCTGGCCGCCAGCCGCGGTTGATCTTCAGGGCCTCATCGCTGGCAAGCCAGCTCCCACAGGGTCCCTGTGGGAGCTGGCTTGCCAGCGATGAGGCCCGAAGGATCACTCAGGAAAAACCAGGCTGAACCGTGTCGGCCCATCCACCGCACTCGCCACCTCGACCCGTCCCCCATGCACCTGCATGATCGACCTGACGATCGCCAGCCCCAGCCCGGTCCCTCCGTCCAGCCGCGAACGACCGCAGCCCACCCGGTAAAACCGCTCGAACAGATGCGGTACATGCTCCGCCGCAATACCCGGCCCCTCGTTCTCGACCCAGCAGCTCAGCCCGGCTTCCTGCGGCTCTATCCCTATCCGCACCGCTTGTCCCTCGGCGCCATGCCGGATGGCATTGCTCAGCAGGTTCGACAACGCCCGCTGGATCATCAACCGATCCCCGCGCACCGTGCCCCAGCCGCGTACCTTCAGCTCTATCCCTTTGCTTTCCGCGCTCAGCTCGAACAACTCCACCACCCGGCGGACCTCCTCGCCCAGCGCTACGGGGTTCAACGGCACCTTGGTGGAGGGCTGCTCCACCTGGGCCAGGAACAGCATGTCGGTGATGATCCGGGTCAGCCGGGTCAGTTCCTCGATGCTGTCCTCCAGCGCCAGCTTGTAGTCCTGCGGCGGCCGCTCGCGGCTGAGTGTCACCTGGGCCTTGCCCATCAGGTTGCTGATCGGCGTGCGCAATTCATGGGCGAGATCATCGGAGAACTGCGCGAGTTGACCGACGCCGTTCTCGAGTCGGTCGAGCATGACGTTGATGCTCTGCGCCAGGGTGTGCAGCTCCAGCGGTAGCCCGTCTTCCGGTAGGCGATGGTTCAGCTCCTGGGCCGAGACCTGCTCGGCGATTCGCCGGAACCGCCGCAGCGGTGCGAGCCCGCCCTGCACCAGGCGCCAGGCGCAGACCCCGATAAGCACGAGCAGCAAGGGCAAGGCCAGCAAGGTGGAGCGCAGGTAGGCGTGGAGCAGGTCGAGGTCTTCGCTGCGATTGACCGTCAGCAGCACCTGCACCGCCGTGCCGTCCTGCAGGCGCATGGTGCGGGACGCGGTGAGCAGTTGTTTCTTGTCGCTGTCGACCCATTCGCTGAAGCCCAGGCGCGGACCGACCGGAATCGGCTCGCTGGGCGCCTCCAGCAAGGGCCCCAGGCTCAAGCGCGCAGGGTGCCGGGCGCTGTGCTCGACCACACTGAGACTCAGGTTGTCATGCCCCATCACTACATCCAGCAGCGGATGGGCGCGGGCGCCGAGGTCGCTGACCTTGAGGTCGACGTTAAGGCTATGTTCGATCTGATCCATCTTGCGTTGCAGATGCTCGCGGGCGCGCTGGTCCAGTTCCCGGTCGAGGGCGAATACCGCCAGCGCCGCCAGCAGCAGGACCAGCGCCGCGCCCATCAGGATCACGCTCAGGCCCAGGCGCAGTGACAGGCGCGCTGGCTTCATTCGCGGGCTTCCAGCACGTAGCCGACGCCACGCAGGGTGTGGATCAGCTTGCTTTCGAACGGATCGTCGATCTTTGCCCGCAGGCGGCGAATCGATACTTCCACCACGTTGGTGTCGCAGTCGAAGTTCATGTCCCAGACCAGCGAGATGATCTGGGTTCGCGACAGCACTTCGCCGCTCTGGCGCATCAGCAGATGCAGGAGGGAGAACTCCTTGGCGGTCAGGTCGATGCGCTGGCCCCCGCGCCAGGCGCGATGACGGCCGGGATCGAGTTCCAGGTCGGCGACTTTCAGGGTGGCCGGCTGCAACGGCTGTTCGCTGCGGCGCAGCAGGCTGCGTACCCGGGCCAGCAGTTCGGGGAACTCGAAGGGCTTGAGCAGATAATCGTCGGCACCCAGGTCGAGGCCCTTGACCCGATCGGCCAGGCGGCCGTGGGCAGTGAGCATCATGATCCGCGTCGCCGACTGCGCGCGCAGGCGTTGCAGCACGGTCCAGCCGTCCAGCTCCGGCAGGTTGACGTCGAGGATCACCAGGTCGTATGGCTGTTGCCGGGCCAGGTGCAGGCCGTCGGTGCCGGTCCGCGCGCAGTCCACCACGTAGCCGTTTTCACTCAGGCCTTGTTGCAGGTAATCGGCGGTGCGGACTTCGTCCTCGATGATCAGTAGGCGCATGGCAGGCTCTGGCATGGGAAAGGCGGCGAGTCTCGGGCCTGAAGCAGCTTCAGGGTCAAGAAGGGCGGAGGGGATGGTATGACAGGGGATTGCGGGGGTGGGGAAGTTTACTGATTTGTAATGTTTCAGCCATTTGAAAGTTAGGTGTTCTTCCCGGCCTCATCGCTGGCAAGCCAGCTCCCACAGTGTGGGAGCTGGCTTGCCAGCGATGAGGCCCGAACTGCCAACCTTACTTTCGGGCTACCAGCACAGCCCGCCGAGGCGCAGGCAATCCTTCGATGGTGCGACCGTGATCCTGCGGGTCGAGGAAATCACTCAGGGATTGATATTTCATCCACTCGGTACTGCGCTGCTCTTCCACGCTGGTGGTGCTCACATCCACACAGCGCACGTCGCTGAAACCGGCCCGTCGCAGCCAGCGTTCCAACGCCGGCACCGACGGCAGGAACCAGACGTTGCGCATCTGAGCATAACGGTCCTCGGGCACCAGCACCTGGTTCTCGTCACCTTCGATCACCAGGGTTTCCAGGACCAGCTCGCCGCCCTTGACCAGGCAATCCTTCAGCGCCAGCAGATGCTCGATCGGCGAGCGCCGGTGATAGAACACGCCCATCGAAAACACGGTGTCGAAGCCTTCCAGCGCCGCCGGCAGGTCTTCCAGGGCGAAGGGCAGGTGCCAGGCCGGCAGGTCCGGCAGGTAGCGCTGCACCGCCTGGAACTGGCAGAAGAACAGCCAGTTGGGGTCGACGCCGATCACGCTGTCGGCACCGGCGCCGAGCATGCGCCACTGGTAATAGCCGTTGCCGCAGCCAACATCCAGCACCCGCTTGCCACGCAGGTCCAGGTGCGGAGCGACCCGCGCCCATTTCCAGTCCGAACGCCATTCGGTATCCACATGCACGCCGAACAGGTCGAACGGTCCCTTGCGCCATGGCGAAAGGCCCATCAAGGCAGCGCGGGCCTGTTCGCGGGTGGCCTCGTCGCAGGCGAAGTCCAGGCGCAGGCCGTTGACCAGATCGACCTCGCTCGGCATCAGCGTTGGCAGCCGGTCCAGCGCGCTTTGCCAGCGCTCCAGGTCGCCATGGCCTTTTTCCAGCTTGGCATCGAGTTGTGCTTGCAGGCCTTGCGACCAGTGCGCCAGGGGCGTACCCGCCAGGCGGCGGACCAGAGGAGAAAGATCGATCATGGCAGGGCAATCAGGGAGGCGAAGTTCAGGCATTGGAACCACGGCACCACCTTGGAGAAACCGGCGGCCTCAAGGCGCGTGCGGTGTTCTTCGAGGCTGTCGGGCTTCATTACGTTTTCGATGGCACTGCGTTTCTGGGCGATTTCCAGTTCGCTGTAGCCGTTGGCGCGTTTGAAGGCGATATGCAGGTCGGTGAGCAGGGCATGTTCGCCTGCGTCTTCGAAGCGCAGTTTTTCCGAGAGGATCAGGGCGCCACCCGGCACCAGGGCCTGGCGGATCTTGCCGAGCAAGGCCAGGCGCACCGCCGGCTCGATGAACTGCAGGGTGAAGTTCATCGCCACCACCGAGGCCGGTTGCAGTTCCAGCGCAGTGATATCGGCTTCGAGCACCTGCACGGGGAGCAGCTCCTGGTACATGGCGTCCTGGGCCTTCAGGTACTCGGCGCAGCGTTCGACCATGGCCGCGGAATTGTCCACCGCCAGCACCCGGCAGCCATCGCTGCGTACATGCCGGCGCAGGGCCTGGGTCACCGCGCCGAGGGAACTGCCGAGGTCGTAGAGCAGGGTATCCGGCCGGGCGAACTGCGCGGCGAGCACGCCGATGTTCTCGACGATGGTCGGGTAGCCGGGCACCGAGCGCTTGATCATGTCGGGGAACACCCGCACTACATCTTCGTTGAAGGTGAAGTCGGGCACCTGGTCCAGCGCGGCGGAAAATAGACGGTCGGGTTCTTGGCTCACGGTCTGTACACGGGATGGTCGAAACGGGGCGCCATTCTAGCCAAGTGGGGAAGCCATGCCTATGCGTTGCCGGACGGATGCCCGACTTCGCCAGGGGTTGCCGGAGGTTTCCCGCATTGTGCGGCGAAGTCCGGCGATTTCGGGCAAGTCCCTCGGGGCCTAGGGTGACTCCACTGCCTTGGGAGACAGGGCAGCTATTTGCCAAGGATAAGATCATGACCACCAAAGAAAACGATTCGTTGCAGGCCATGGATGCCCAACAGCGTGCCGAATTCGTGCCCCAGCAGTATTTCGACGTCATTTCCAGGCGCGCCGACAACAACCGCATGCAGCCTGCGTTGATCTTCACGGCCGACAACCTGCGAAGTATCAAGCGCTACGTCCATTATGTCCTGCGTCTGCCCAAGAGCATCGACGAGATCAACGGTACCCACGACCTGTCCCTGATTGGTATCGATGCCGCCCAGGTTGACCGGCTGTATACCAACCTGCGTACCCATGTAGAGACCTGGGATGTACTGGAACGGGAAACCAAGAGCCTCGGCACCCGTCTTGAGATATTCGCCAGTTCCTTCATCACCGATGGCAGGACATTGATCGAGAAGCTCGAGGCGACCGAGGCGTTTCGCACGCTCAAGGCCCGCCTGCGCGACGTGGTCGATGAAGTTTCGCTGGCCCGTTCGGGCTTCAGGGTGCTCGGTAAAGGAGAGCGTAAGCAGGTGGCCGACCTACGTAGCCATCTGGGCATCATCGCCGAGGACATCGCCGAGGTACGCCAGCAGATCACGGCAATCAAAGAGCGTGCCCAGTGGTTCGCCGATGCGGTGGTTCGCCAGTTGCGGCCGGAAACCGATGCACTGAACCGTCAGATCAAGGATATAAGCCCGGAAAAACTCGTCGATGACTTGCGCCAGCAGCTCACCCCGCTGGACGAGGAAATCGAGAAGATGGATGCCTCCTACCAGAAGCTGGTTGGCCTGGCCTTCACCGGATTGGTGTTCGGGCCCATTGGCGTGGCGATAACCGGCGGCATCTACGGTGCCCAGGCCGAGGGCGTACGTGCGGCCAACAACCTCCTGCGCCGCAAGCGCGAGACCCTGGTGCAGCAGATCGAGGCGATAAGCCCCATGGTCGGGGTGTTCGAAACCACCACCCTGCAGATCGCCGACCTGAAGTTCCGCCTGACCGAAGTACAGACCGCCGCCAAGAACCTCGAGGATGTCTGGAACATGCTGGGCGTCTATGTCGAGCAGTCTGGCGAGGAGTTGGAACTCATTGGCACCGACATCGAGCTGGCAACCTTCATGCTGCGCTTCGAACGGGTTCTGCGCCCGTGGCACAGCATCCGTGACATCTCTTCGCAATTGTCGAAGATCTTCAACGAAACCGTGGACGAGATCAGCAAGGAAGGAACCTTTTCATGAACCAGCTCAACCCGCAGACGTTGCCGGATATCAGCCGGATGAACGACCTGAAGGAGGATTTCCTCAAGCAGCTTTATCGCACCACGGGAGCCCTGCTGCCGGCCCTTCGCGAGCAGTTGACCGGCCTGTCCGAACGCCTGCTGGATACCGATCGCCTGCTTTCCGAGCGCGTCCTCAGCGCCTTGGTGCTGGTGGGCAATCATAAATGGGGCGACCTGGCGCCTGTTCTTGCCCAGAACCCGGGCCAGGTTCAGGTGCTGGAGCAGGACGCCCTGCGCGATAGGCAGCGTTTGCAGGCCAAAGGCCAGGAAATCGTCGATGCCCTGGCGCAGTTGGGAAAGGCCAGGCTTCCTGCAGTACAGGAGCGCGTCGACGCGCTTGCGGATCAACGGGATACCCTGAACGCGTCTATCGCCAGTCAGGAAGCCCGCATCGAGGGCTTCAATGCCCAGATCGAAGCCATGAGCGAAGTGATCAACGCTTTCGAGGTGCCGGACCTGCAACGGGTCTTCAAAGGTATGGTTCCGACCGAAGCTGAAATCGCCTTGATACAGAAAATGCTCGTGAAAGGGGTGGACCCGGACAGCCTGATGGCTGCTGCACGGATCTTCGTGGACAAGGTCGCCGGGTTGCTCGAGGGACGCAAGCTGAGTGGTGTCATCAAGTTGCGCATGAGCTTGGTCATCGAGCGCGGAGTACTGCTCGATGAAGTCTGCAATTGGAAGGCCCGGCGCGCAGCCGTGGAAAGCGAACTGGCGGAGTTGCCCGGCGTTGCCGCCCTCGGCGGGGTGCGGGACCAGTGGCTGGAAAACGCAGGAATGCTGGCCCGGGGCTGGACAGAGCGGGTCGAAGCGGTAAGCGTACAGACCGAATTGCAGGCCATGGCCGACGCCCTGTGCGCAATGGAAGCCTGGCTACTGGCCGTGCGGCGTCGCTACGAGGAGCTCTAGCGCACCTTGACGGTACAGTCGAAGCGTTGCACTGGCGACTCTTCCGGAGCCCAGGGCTGCTGGTAGACCAGAACCAGATGGCCTTCTCCAGCACCCTTGGCCCGGAAGCGCCAGGTGGACTGGCCGTCGCTACCGACCATGCCGGTGTTGTCGTTGCTGCGATAGACCTCGGGGCCCAAGGCGCCGAGGACGCTGCTTGCGGCATCCTGCACCTGCCAGCGATAGCCGGTGCTGGGATTGCTCGGCAGGGTGAGGGTCAGCGCCTGGCCGATACTCAGGTCGATCGGGCATTGGCTCTGCTTTTCCACCACCACAGGCTCGGTGCGGGTGGTGTCGTGGGAGCAGGCAGCCAACAAGGTGAGGCCCGACAGCAGGGCGGTACGGCGGATCGTCATGCAGCACTCCGGAACGCGGGTGGGCTTTGGGTATCGGCCTCGGAGCTTAAACCGGATGGGTTGTCGGGTTCTACCTGGTGATTTTGAGGGCCTCATCGCTGGCAAGCCAGCTCCCACAGGGTCCGCGTGCTCCGCTGGACCTGTGGGAGCTGGCTTGTCGGACCGCCGCACCGCAGCGATGAGGCCCTCAAAAACTCAGTTGAACAGAACCTTGGCCACATCCCCGAAGCGCTTGGCGAAATGCACCGTCAGCCCTTGTTTCAGGTACTCCGGCAGTTCCAGGAAATCACCCCGGTTCGCCTCTGGCAGGATCAGTTCGAAGATCTTCTGCCGGCGCGCCGCGATCACCTTCTCGCGTACCCCACCAATTGGCAGGACCGCTCCCGTCAGGGTCATCTCTCCCGTCATCGCCACGCCTTTCTTCGGCGCCTGGTCACGCGCCAGCGATAGCAGGGCGCTGGCCATGGTGATGCCGGCGCTCGGGCCATCTTTCGGCGTTGCGCCTTCCGGCACGTGCAGGTGAACGAAGGCTTCGTTGAAGAAGGTCGGATCGCCGCCAAACTGTTTCAGGTGCGAACTGACATAGCTGTAGGCAATTTCTGCCGATTCCTTCATCACGTCACCCAGTTGCCCGGTGAGCTTGAAGCCGCGATTGAGCGTATGGATCCGTGTCGCTTCGATCGGCAGGGTGGCGCCGCCCATGCTGGTCCAGGCCAGCCCGGTGATCACGCCCTTGCCGGCCAGTACCTGCTCGCTGCGGAACACCGGCATGCCCAGCGCCGCCTCGAGGTCCTTCGGACCGATCTTGATCACCGCGTCCGGCTCATCCAGCAGCCGTACCACCGCCTTGCGTACCAGCTTGCCCAGTTGTTTCTCCAGTTGGCGCACACCCGCCTCGCGGGCATAGCCTTCGATGACCGTACGCAGCGCGGCATCGCTGATGCTCAGGCTGGCCTTGGCGACCCCGGCCTTCTGCAACTGCTTGGGCCAGAGATGGCGCTTGGCGATCGCCAGTTTTTCCTCGGTGATGTAGCCAGACAGGCGGATCACTTCCATACGGTCGAGCAGCGGGCCGGGGATGGAATCCAGGGTATTGGCAGTGCACACGAACAGCACCTTGGACAGGTCCAGGCGCAGGTCCAGGTAGTGATCGAGGAAATCTACGTTCTGCTCCGGATCGAGGGTTTCCAGCAGTGCCGAGGCCGGATCACCCTGGTAGCTCTGGCCCATCTTGTCGATCTCGTCGAGCATGATCACCGGGTTCATCACCTCGACATCCTTGAGCGCCTGCACCAGCTTGCCCGGCTGGGCGCCGATATAGGTGCGGCGATGCCCCTTGATCTCGGCCTCGTCGCGCATGCCACCGACGCTGAAGCGATAGAACGGCCGGCCCAGGGATTCGGCGATGGACTTGCCGATGCTGGTCTTGCCCACGCCCGGCGGGCCCACCAGCAACACGATGGAGCCGCTGATCTCGCCCTTGTAGGCGCCGACCGCGAGGAATTCGAGGATACGGTCCTTGACGTCCTCCAGCCCGGAATGATGCTGGTCGAGGACCTTGCGTGCGTGCTTGAGGCTCAGCTTGTCTTCGCCATACACGCCCCAGGGCAGGGCGGTGGCCCATTCCAGGTAATTGCGGGTCACCGCGTACTCCGGTGACCCGGTCTCGAGGATCGCCAGCTTGCCCATCTCTTCGTCGATGCGCTTCTGCGCGGCGGCGGGCAGGGTCTTGCCGTCGAGGCGCTGCTTGAACTGTTCGAGGTCGGCGCTGCGGTCGTCCTTGGTCAGGCCCAGCTCCTGCTGGATGACCTTGAGCTGTTCCTTGAGGAAGAACTCGCGCTGGTGCTCGCCGATCTGCCGGTTCACCTCGGCGGAGATCTCGTTCTGCAGGCGCGCGACCTCCACTTCCTTGCGCAGCATCGGCAGGACTTTCTCCATGCGCTTGAGGATCGGCACGCAGTCCAGCACTTCCTGTAGCTGCTGGCCGGTGGCCGAGGTCAGGGCGGCGGCGAAGTCGCTCAGTGGCGACGGGTCGTTGGGGCTGAAGCGGTTGAGGTAGTTCTTCAGTTCTTCGCTGTACAGCGGGTTGAGCGGCAGCAGTTCCTTGATCGCATTGATCAAGGCCATGCCGTAGGCCTTCACCTCGTCGGTGGGCTCGGGGCTCTGGTGCGGGTATTCGACTTCCACCAGGTAGGGCGGGCGATGATGCTTGAGCCAGGTGCGGATACGCACCCGGGTCAGGCCCTGGGCGACGAACTGCAGCTTGCCGTTCTCGCGGCTGGCGTGGTGCACCTTGACCAGGGTGCCGTACAACGGCAGGGCCGAGGTGTCGAAATGACGATGGTCCTGCAGCGGCTCGTCCATGAAGAACAGGGCCAGGCTGTGGTGCGGGGTCTTGGCTACCAGGTCGAGGGTTTCCGCCCAGGGCTCTTCGTTGACGATCACCGGCAGCACCTGCGCGGGGAAGAACGGGCGGTTGTGGATCGGGATCACGTAGACCTTGTCCGGCAGTTGCTGGCCGGGCAGGGCAAGGGTCCGGCCAGTGGGGTCGGTGGTATCGAGATGTTCGACTTCGGCGTATTCGTCGGGATGTTCCGGGAGATCCTGCTGGTCGCTCATGGGGCACCTGCGTGAATGACTATGGTGCTTAGATGGGGCGGTCCGAGGGTGGTTTCAATACCGGACGGCTTTTGTCGGGAAGGCCCGGTGAAAATGCAGCTTAGTGCATGTAGGGAAAACTGATTGCGAAGTGCTACTGTTGCTGCCTGTCGCCTGATCGGGTCAAAGGAGTCGTCAATGGACGCACTGAAGCGCATCCACCGTGAGTTGCAGGACATCAGCAAGGATCCGCCGGCCAATTGTTCGGCCGGGCCGGTGGGTGATGATTTCTATCACTGGCAGGCCACGGTGATGGGGCCGAGGGATACGCCCTATGAGGGCGGGGTGTTTTTCCTGGATGTGCAGTTTCCCCGGGAGTATCCGGCAAAGCCGCTGAAACTGGTGTTCAAGACGCGGGTCTGGCATCCGAATATCGACGAGGATGGCGAGATCGGGCTGGAGATTCTCGACGAAAACTGGAGCCCGGCGCTGACGTTGTCCAAGGTGCTGTTGAGCGTGCAGGCGCTGCTGGCGGATCCGGAGCCGCGTGGGGCGTTGAACCTGGAAGCGGCGGCGGAGTATCAGCGGGTGCGGGCTCAGTTCGACAGGACGGCGCGGGAGTGGACGCAGACGTACGCCATGTGATTTGCGGTGAATTTGAGGACCTCATCGCTGGCAAGCCAGCTCCCACAGGACTTGTGGGAGCTGGCTTGCCAGCGATGAGACCCTCAAGGGCAATCAGTTAGGCAGTTTGTAAGCGATGATGTAGTCGCCCATCCTGGTCCCCAGCGAGCCATGCCCGCCCGCAGTCACCAGCACATACTGCTTGCCATCCTTGCCGGTGTAGGTCATCGGTGTCGCCTGCCCACCCGCCGGCAGGCGCGATTTCCACAGTTCCTTGCCGGTATTGACGTCATAGGCGCGCAGGTACTGGTCCAGGGTGCCGCTGAGGAAGCCCAGGCCACTGGCGGTGACGATCGAACCACCCATGCTTGGCACACCGATCGGCAGGCCGATCGGAATCGGCGAGCTGTCGCGGCTGGTGCCGTTCTTGTGCTTCCACACCACCTTGTTGCTGAGCAGGTCGATCCCCGCCACATAGCCCCAGGCCGGTGCCTGGCACGGCACGCCCAGTGGCGACATGAACGGGTGCATGGTTACCGCATAAGGTGCACCGGTGTTGGGCTGCACGCCGCTGGTCTCGCTTTCGCGCTTGCTGCCCTCGGCCACCTCGGCACGCGGCACCATTTTCGAGACGAAGGCCATGTAGTTCGGGCTGGTGAACAGCAGTTGACGCACCGGGTCCACCGATACGCTGCCCCAGTTGAACACCCCGACGTTACCCGGATACACCAGCGAACCCTGCACCGACGGCGGGGTGTACTGGCCTTCGTAGCGCAGCTCGCGGAACTGGATGCGGCAGAGCATCTGGTCGAACGGGCTGGCGCCCCACATGGCCTGTTCGGTCAGGTCCGGGCCGAGCAGGTTGAGGTCGGAGCGGGCCTGGGTCGGCGAAGTGTGGTCGCCCGGTACCGCGCCCTGCGGCACGGGGATCTCACGGATCGGCACGATAGCCGTGCCGTCGCGACGGTCGAGGACATACAGGCTGCCCTGCTTGGTCGGGGCGATCAGCGCCGGCTTGACGCCATCGGCAGTCTTCAGGTCGAGCAGGGTCGGCTGGCTGCCGACGTCCATGTCCCACAGGTCATGGTGAGTGAACTGGTAGTTCCAGCGCACCTTGCCGGTCGCCAGGTCGAGGGCAACGATGCCGGCACTGAATTTCTCGGCGCCCGGCGTGCGGTCCGCGCCCCATTGGTCCGGGGTCTGGTTGCCAAGGGGCAGGTAGACCATGCCGAGGTTTTCATCGACGCTGGCCAGCGACCACATGTTCGCCGAGTTGCGGCTGTAGGTCTTGCCCGGGGCCAGCGGCTTGGTGTCGTCCGGGTTGTTGCTGTCCCAGTTCCACACCAGACGGCCGTCGTGCACGTCATAGGCGCGGATCACGCCGGACGGTTCGTTGGTCGATTCGTTATCGGTGACGTGGCCGCCGATGATCACCAGGCTGCGGGTGATGGCTGCCGGCGAGGTGGAATAGTAGCCACCGGCGGTGAACGGGCCGATGCCCTGGGTCAGGTCGATGGTGCCGTTGTTGGCGAAGCCTTCGCAGACCTTGCCGTTGTCGGCGTTGAGCACGATCAGCCGGGCGTCGGCGGTCGGCAGGTAGAGACGCCGCGGGCAGGCGCGGGCCACGGCCTGGCCGGCTTCGCTGATCTTCGGTGCCGGGCTGCCGTCGGCGTTGACGTAGTTGTTCTCGTCGTAATAGGACACGCCTCGGCAGGTCATGTGGGCAAAGCCCTTGAAGCTGCCGGACGGGCTCTTGATCTGTGGGTCGAAGCGCCAGATTTCCGCGCCGGTATCCGGGTCCAGGGCCAGCACCTTGCTGTGCGCCGTGCAGGCGTAGAGCATGCCGTTGACCTTGAGCGGAGTGTTCTGGTTGGTCAGCTCGACCGGGTCGTCCGCACTGGGCAGATCGCCGGTGCGGATGCGCCAGGCTTCTTCCAGCTGATAGATGTTGCTCGGGGTGATCTGCCGCAGCGGCGAGTAGCGATCGCCATATTCGGTGCGGCCATAGGCCTGCCAATCGCCGTCGGGCATGTCCGGTGCGGTACTGAACAGGGTGGTGGTGTCACGCCCCAGCTCGCCCTTGATCTCGCCCGGATGGGTGAATTGGCTGGCAATCGCGGTGGCGCCGGAAGCGACCACGGCTACGCCAAGCACCGCCAGGTTGACCCGCGCCGGCTGGCCGGCCAGGCCCCGCAGTGGCCGCCGCGCCCAGGGCAGCAGCAAGACCACGCCAAGGGCAAACCACAGGGACAGGCGCGGCACCAGTTGCCACCAGTCCAGGCCCACTTCCCACAGGGCCCAGGCGGTGCTGCCCAGCAGCACCAGCCCGTAGAGGCCAAGGGCGTGCTTGCGCAAGGCCAGCAGCATGATCCCGGACACGGCGAAGCCGATGCCGGCGATCAGGTAATACAGCGAGCCGCCCAGTTGCATCAGCTTGATGCCGCCGGCCACCAGGGCCATGCCCATCAGCAATAGCAGCACACCGAGCAGTCTCGGTAGCCAGCGGGTTCCGTCTGCGCTCATTGGAAGGTTCTCCATCAATGTTGAATCGTCAGGCCCGCGGGCCGGTTAAAAGTGGCTCTGGATCTTCAAACCGCCGACCAGCGCATCGTCCACTGCCTGTACCCCGCCCGGATGGCGGATGTATTGCAGGTTCGGGCGCAGGGTCAGCCAGTTGGCCAGGTGGATGCCGTAGTACAGCTCGGCGCTGTATTCGGTGTCCTGGACCGGCAGGAAGGCCGGTTCGTCGAAATCATCGACGCCGGCGACGCGGTTGTGCGCCGCGGCGTTCTTGCGGTAGGCCGGGTTGACGTGCACGCGGGCCAGGGCGAAGCCGATATCGTCCTGGGCCCTGGCGTCGAACGGCCCCTTGTACACCACACCTGCCTGAACGTAGTTGTCGATGGCATTGGTCTTCTTGTCGTGCAGCGTGGCATTGGCGAAAACGCTCAGGCCACGGGAATGGTCGCTGGCCAGCGACGTCACCTGCTGCTGTGCTCCAAGCCAGAACCCGTGCTTGCTCGAACGGCTGCGGTAGTTCTGGCCGCTCAATGCAGCGGACTGGTCGTTGTCGTCGCGGTAAACATCCTTGGCATTGGCATTACTGTAGTAGTAGCCCGCCCGATATTCCCCTTTAAGGCCTCTGATTGCCGGGCTCCAGACCAGTTCAACCGGGAACATCGCGCCCCGGGTGCCGCTGCCGCTGAGCTTGAAGCCGTTGTTGCGTTCGAGGTTCGACGGGTTTTGCTCGAAGGCGCCCACCTGGGCGTACAGCTCCGGGCTGAAGTTGTAGCGCACCCGCGCGGCCCATTGGCTGACGGGCCAGTTGTACCAGCTGTCGCCGACCCAGTTGCCGACCTGGGAGCCGCAGAACGCCAGGTTCTGGAAGTCGCAGGGGAAACTGTTGAAGTCCTCGCCTTCGCCGAAGCGCCCGGCCTTTACGTCCAGGGCACCGTCGAAGTACCTCTGTCTGATCCACAGCTGCGTCAGCCGCCAGGTCTGGCCACGGCCCCAGACTTCCTGGGCCGAAGTGAAACCACCAACGCGGGGATCGTTGATGCGGTCGTTGCTGATGTTGTTGCCGTGGCGTTCGGTGATGGTCAACTGGAACTCGGTGGCGTTCCAGCCGAGGATCCTGTCCAGGTCCAGATGGCTGCCGAAGGCGAACTGATCGCTGTAGCGCGCGCTGCGGTCGTGGTCGTAGCCGCCGTGCAGGTTGCTGCCCATTTCCCCGGTGTAGTCCAGGCTGAAGTCATAGCCGCGCTCGGCCAGCGCGCTGCGGGTGCCGTTCCAGTCGCCGAGCATCCATGGGGAGTCGGCGCTGAACATCGGCGTGGCCTGGACAGAGGCGGCGAGGGCGCACAACAGCGGTGCGGCGAGGAGTCGGAAAGCAGGGGGGCAGGGCATGAGATAGCGCTATCTTTTGATTGTTGAAAAAAACGGCAGATATCCCGGCGCTGGGAGTTCGCCGGGATTCTTCGGTAAATTCGGGGTGATTAAGCGTTTCAGCTTGGGGCGGGGAGGATATAGAGGATTGTTGGGGTTGGAAAGGCTGGAGGTTGTCAGGGTGTTTTGTGGGATTGGTAATAATCCTGTGTCGATTTTTCGGGCCTCATCGCTGGCAAGCCAGCTCCCACAGGGTTCAGCAGCGCTGCGGACACTGTGGGAGCTGGCTTGCCAGCGATTGGGGACTCCTCTGATCAGAAGGTCGTCCGCAGCCCCACCTCCACACTCCGCCCCGCAGCCGGCGCCACGTCCCGCAGGATCGAGCTGGCATAGCGCACGGTCTGGTCAGTCAGGTTTTCACCGCGGACGAACGCCAGCCATTCGCTTTCACCCACATTGAAGCGATACCCGACGCTGGCGCCCAAGGTGGTGTAGCCATCGGTACTGGTCTCGTTGGCCGGCTTGCGATGCTGTGATGCGGCGTGCTGCACATCGATCCGTGCCTGCCAGCGATCCAGATTCCACACCAGCCCGCTGTTCAGGCGCAGCGGCGCGATGCGCGGAAGGTCTTCGCCAGTGTCGAGGTTCCTGGCCCGGGTGTAGTCGCCGGACAGTTCCAGGGCGAAGCTGCCGTAACGGTTTTCCAGCAATTGCCAGCGGTCCTGCGCCTCGATGCCGTAGAAGCGCGCCCGTACGCCGCTGTACAGGTACTCGGGGATATCACCGTCGTCGTGGTCATGGTCATGATCGTCATCGCCATGGTCGTGGCCTTCGCGCAATTCGCCACTGGCCAGCAGGCCGATGTAGTTGCGGAAGTGGCTATAGAACACGCCGACGCTGCCTTTGTGGGTACCGTTGTCGAAACGCAGGGCAAGATCGCCGGAGATGGCTTTTTCCTTGGACAGGTTGGGGTCGCCCACTTCGTAGGCGCCGGTGGCGACGTGGGCGCCGTTGGCATACAGCTCGTAGAAGGTCGGAGCGCGTTCGGTATAGCCGAGGCTGGCGGCCAGGGACCAGATCGGTGTCAGTCGATAGACCGCGCCCGAGGACAGGCTGGCAGCCGTGAAGCTGCTGGCGCTGTCGGCTGCAGCGAAGCGCTCGTTGCCCTTGGCGTCCGGATCGACCCGGGTGTGCTCCAGGCGTCCGCCCAGGCTCAAGGCCAGGCGCTCGGTGGCCTGCCACTGCTCCAGGACGAACAGGGCGACGCTGTCGGTATCGGTCTGCGGGACGAAGGCTTCTTCGCCCAGGGCGGAGAATTCGTTGCGGTTGACCTGCGCGCCGATCACCCCTTCCAGCGGCCCCAGCGGCTGGTGACGGGCTTCGACCCGGGCCTCGTAGCCCTTGTTCTTGAAGGTGGTGTGGACTTCGCCTTCTTCGAGTTCGCTGTGCTTGTAGTCGGTGTAGCCGAGATCGACCTTCAGCGAACTGAACGGGCCTTCCAGGTCACGGATTTCCGAAGCGAAGCCGTAGTGGTCCTGCTCCATCGCCAGGCGCACGCCGGGCTCGGCCACCGAGCCGTAGTTGCCGTCGTAGCGGCTGTAGGACACGCCGGTGTAGCCATGCTCCCAGGTATAGGAACCGCCGACCGCGCCACCGTCCTGGCGACCGTCGCTGTTTTCCAGGCGATGGCGGCTGCCGGGCTCGTCGGCGTCACGCACCTTCGAACTGCGGGCGTAGCCGGGAATGCGCAGGTCGTTGAACTGCCGGCTGTTGGCGTCCAGGTGCAGGGCGAACTGCCCGTTGCCGGCCTCCAGTCTTCCTGCCGCGCTGCGTGTGGTATCGGCGCCGCCGTAGCGCAGTTCGCCGGCACCCTGGATACCTTCGATGGCCTCGGTCGGGATGCGATTGTCGAAGGTGTTGACTACGCCGCCGATGGCGTTGCCGCCATAGAGCAGCGCGGCCGGACCACGAACGATTTCCACCCGGTCGATGTTCACCGGATCCAGCGGCACGGCATGGTCGTAAGACAGTGACGATGCATCGAGGGCACCGACGCCATTGCGCAGGATACGAATCCGGTCGCCATCCAGGCCGCGAATGATCGGGCGGCTGGCGCCCGGTCCGAACCAGGTGGAGGACACGCCCGGCTCGCCATTGAGGGTTTCGCCGAGGCTGCCTTTTTGTTGCAGCAGCAGCCGGTCGCCTTCGAGCACGCTGCTCGGCGTCGCCAGTTGGGCGTTGCCCAGCGGATTGGCAGTGATCACCTGGGGCTCCAGTTCCAGGGCCTGGCTGGGCGACGACGCCAGCCAGAGCGCGACAGCGAGAGGAGAGAGCGGGTGGGGCAGGTAACGCATGGAGGGTCCTTGGCAGGTTATGAATAGTTACACTATAACATTGCAATAACATCCATTTGCAATCCACCTGGAAGACCACCCCGCGAACTAGACTGTCTGGAGCATTGCCCCGCTGCACAAAGGGGCCTAAGGTGCGCACCTTCGTTTGGCTGGAGCACTGGCATGACCGCCACTGACAAGAACCCGCTGCATGGCGTGACCCTGGAACAGATCCTCAACGCCCTGGTGGCCCGTTACGAATGGCCCGGGCTGGCGCAGCGCATCGACATCCGCTGCTTCAAGAGCGATCCGAGCATCAAGTCGAGCCTGACCTTCCTGCGCAAGACGCCGTGGGCACGGGAAAAGGTGGAAAGCCTCTATCTGAAGATGCTGCGTGACATCAAGCGCGAGCAGTAGGCGCATGAGTGCAAAGGGCTGGACCGGTGCCGCGGCGGTGCTCGGCTGGTGCGGGCTGACGGTGCAGTTGTACCTGATCCTGATCGCCCGCTGGCAGGGCGACGCCAGCCTGCTGGGCGGGCTGGTGAATTTCTTCGGTTTCTTCACCGTGCTCAGCAACATCCTGGTTGCCACCGTACTGACGGCTGATGCCTTCGGGCGTGACGCTTCGGCACGGCGTTTCTGGCTGGCGCCTTCGGTGGTGTCCGGTGTGTTGGCGAGCATTCTGTTCGTGGCGATCGCCTATAGCCTGCTGTTGCGTCATCTTTGGCAGCCCCGGGGCTGGCAATGGATCGCCGATGGCCTATTGCATGACGTGATGCCGCTGTTGTTCGCGCTGTATTGGTGGCGGCGGACGCACAAGGGCGCCTTGCGCATTGGCCATGTGCTGGCCTGGTCGGGGTATCCGCTGGTGTATTTCGGCTATGTCCTGCTGCGCGGGCAGATGATCGGGTTCTACCCGTATCCGTTCATCGATGTCGCCGCGCTCGGCTACGAGCAGGTGCTGCTCAATGCGCTGGTGATGCTCGCGGCGTTCATGCTCCTGGGCCTGTGCGTCGTCGGCCTGGACCGCTGGCAGGGAAAGTGCCGGGGCCAGGCCTGAGCGCTATTACTCCTCGTCGTGCGGATCGAGGCGCCAGTAGGCGGCGGCCTTGAGGCGATCGTCGGCTATGCCTTTCTCTTCAAGCAGCAGCGCCTTGGCCTTGCGGGTCAGGGCCTTTTCCAGGGCAACCCAGGCGTACAGGTCGCCGCCCGGCAATTGCAGGCCGGCCAGCACGTCCAGCACCGACTGCTTGTGCCGTTCGACCCAGATCACCTCGACATCGGCCTTGCTCGGCAGCGCCTGGCGCTCATGCTTGTCCTCGATTTCCACCACCACCAGCACCTTGCGTCCGGCGCCGAGTTCTTCGAGGCGCCGGCCAATGGCCGGAATCGCGGTCTCATCGCCCACCAGCAGGTAGCTGTCGAAGATATCCGGCACCACCAGCGAGCCCCGTGGGCCGGCGATATTCAGCCTGTGGCCGGGTTTGGCTTGGGCCGCCCAGGTCGATGCAGGGCCATCGCCGTGGAGAACGAAGTCCAGGTCCAGTTCGTTGTTGACCAGGTCGATACGGCGCGGGGTGTACTCGCGCATGGTCGGCTTGATGCCGTCCTTCGGCAGGTCGAGGGCATCCATGGCCGCCTGCTCTTCGGCGTTGTTGGCGAACAGCAGCTTGATGTGGTCGTCGCTGCCCAGGCTGACAAAGCCCTGCAATTGCTCGCCGCCAAGGGTGACGCGGCGCATGCGCGGGGTCAGGTCGACCACCTTGAGTACCGTCAGTTGACGGTGCTTGATCGGGTGCATGACGCGGTGGATGGTGTTTTCGCTCGAAGTCATTCGGATGGCTCCTGGGAAGGGGAGGTGAGAGGTCCGGCAACGATGGCTTTCGCGGTTTCATTGAGCAGGTGGCGTACCCGCTCTATTTCTTGTGGGTTCCAGCGCCCGCTGTGCATCTGCAGGGCATGGCGCAGGTTGTGTACGGCTTCGTGGATCTCCGGCGGCCGGTCATGGCCGCGCAACGAGCGCTTGCTCACTTCGATGCGGGTGCGCACGCCATCCAGGGCCACAGCCTGTTCCTTCAGTGATTCGCGCCCGGCCTCGGTGGCCTGGTAGCGCTTCTTGCTGCCATGGACTTCGCCAATGATCAGCTCGCTCTCTTCAAGGAAGGTCAGGGTCGGGTAGATGACGCCGGGGCTCGGGCTGTAGTTGCCGTCGAACAGGGCTTCGATCTGGCGGATCAGGTCGTAGCCGTGGCAGGGCTGCTCGGCCAGCATGGCCAAAAGCAGCAGTTTCAGATCGCCCGGGGCGAAGACCCGCGGGCCCCGGTCGCCGCGCTCGCGACGACGCTCGAAGCCTTCGGGCTCGCGGTGGGAAGAGTGGTGATCGCGCATGGGAGGGGCTCCTGGTTGCTTGCGATATGTCTCAAGATATTACTCAAGATATATCTTATTGCAAGCCCAGGTGCTGAAAGGTGTGTTGAAGCAAAGGGCCTCATCGCTGGCAAGCCAGCTCCCACAGGGTCAGCACAAACCTTCAGTCTTGTGCAGTACCTGTGGGAGCTGGCTTGCCAGCGATAGGGCCCTTAAGAGCAACAAAGATCTAATGTGCCTGGGTAACACTCGCCCCAGGCTCCGCCGTCAACGGCACCGCGCACTGCGTATTGCCACCCGGCTTGAGATACGGCAGCAGCATTGGCGCCATGCCCTTGAGCACCTGCACCGGCAGCGCCGAGGTGAATTTGAACGATTCTGCGGCGCGCCCCGGCACGAACGCCGTCAGCGTGCCGAAATGGTTGTCGCCCAGGTAGAACACGAAGGTCGCGGTGCGATTGAGCGAACGCGAGCCGATCAGCCGGCCACCGGCACCGAAGCTTTCGATCCGGTTGTCACCGGTCCCGGTCTTGCCGCCCATGGTCAGTACGGTGCCGTCATCCAGCTTGAAGGTCCCCGAGACCCGCCGCGCCGTACCGGCATCCACCACCTGCGACAGCGCCCCGCGCAAGGCCCGGGCCACTTCGACGGACAGCACCCGCTCGCCGCGGTCCGGATCCCCGGCCAGGCTCACTTCATAAGGCGTTCCTGCAGCGAAATGCAGGGTATCGATGCGCAACACCGGCAAACGCACGCCATCGTTCTGGATGATCCCGATCAACTCGGCCAATGCCGCCGGGCGGTCGCCGGAGCTGCCGATGGCGGTGGCAAGCGAGGGCACCAGGTGGTCGAAGGGGTAGCCGACCCGCTTCCAGCGCTGGTGGATATCGAGGAAGGCTTCGACCTCCACCAGGGTGCGGATGCGGCTGTCGCGTGCGCCCTTGTGCTTGCTCTTGAACAGCCAGCCATAGACTTCCTGGCGCTCGAAATGGCTGGCCAGGGTCGCTTCCTGGAAGCTGGCGCTGGGGTGCTTGAGCAGGTAGCCGACCAGCCACAGGTCCAGCGGGTGCGACTTGGCGATGAAGCCCTGGTCGGGCAGGTCGTACTTGCCGGGGCCGTAGGCGGCGTAGAGGATTTCCAGGCGCTCGTCGCTGAGCGGGTCCTTTTTGCCACCGGCCGGCTTGGCGACCACGCCTTCCTTCTTCATATGGGCGCGGACGAAGGCGTTGAAGGTGGCCTGGTCGGCCTCCGGGAACAGGTAGCGGTGCACTGCGGCCAAGCGGATCGGCGTGACCCTCAGCCCGTCAAGGAAGGTGTCGAGCCGTTCCTGGGAGGTCTTGCGCTGGTATTTTTTCCAGAACCGGCGCAGGAAATCGGTGCCTTCGCGGTCGGCGAAGCGCGCCAGGTATTCCTGGCGCCGTGGTTCGGCATCGTCCTTGAGCAGGGCCGCGCTGTTGCCCGGCGCCTGGTAGGTGCTGTAGCGCACCAGGTCGCGCATCAGGCGAATGAACGGCAGGTTGATCGACTCGCGCAGGGAGTCCTTGAGGGTCGGGATGCGCCCGTTGTCTTCCTTGCGGAAGTTGTTGAACACATGCAGCCCGCCGCCGGTGAAGAAAGCCTCGCCAGGACTGGCCGAGTATTTGCGCTCAAGCGCTGCGTCGAGCATTGCGTTGATGTCGCGGTCCTTGTTCTGGATCAGCCAGTCGATGGACCAGCGAGTGATGAAATCGACATCGGCCACTTCGACTTTCTTCAGTTCCGCGACCGACATCTTGCCGTAGCGGTCATGCAGCTCGGAAATGATCTCCAGGTAGCTGGTCAGCACCCGCAGCTTGGCAGTGGAGCCCAGTTCCAGCTTGCTGCCTTCGTTGATATCGAAGGGCTGGTCGGTGCTGTCGGTCTGCACCCGCACCCGCGAGCCGTCGGCGGTGCGCTCCATGAGGGTGAAGCTGTAGCGCACCTGGGTGGTACTGGTGGGTGTCAGCAGGCGCTCGCCGAACAAACCCATCTTCGCCGCGAACTCCGGATTGGCGAGGTCGCGCAGGTATTGGCTGATCTGCTCCTGCAGGTCCGATTGCAGGGTACTGGTGGCCGACAGATCGAGGCGGTCGAGGTCGTACAGCGGTCGGTTGAGCATGCTCGACAAGCGGCTGCGGGCCACGCTGATGCCCTTGTTGGTGACGATCGGCACGATGGTCGGCTGGGCCACCCAGTCGCGGTAGATGGCCTTGCTCGCCAGAGCCGCGTCGGCCAGCGGCTTGTCGATGATGTTGTTGGCGGCGAGCAGGCGGACATGGCTGTCGGTCAGGGTCGCCAGTTCGTTGCGGCCCTTGGACAAAAAATGCGAAGGCCGGCGCTGGGCGATCATCAGCGACAGCACCTGGCGCAGGGCCAGGCCACGGGCGGCAAGGGTGTCGGGGTCGGTGGCGGTGGACGACAGCAGGCGGTTGACCTCGGCGAAGTCGGCGCCATACCAGACCCGCAGGCCTTCGGCCATGCCGTGCACTTCGCCATGCCCGGGCACTGCCGACAGCGGCACGCTGTTGAGATAGTCGCGAACGATGCGTTGGCGTGCTTCAAGGGTTTGCGGGCCGTCCTGGTAGGCGCGCACGCTGGCGGAAATCATCTGGCGAATCTTCTCGGCGCCGGACACGGTCAGGCCATCCGGCGAATGGCGGTATTTCTCCAATTGCGTGGCCAGGGTACTGCCGCCCGCCGACTGGCCGGGCAAGGCCAGGTACTTGGCGACCTGGGTGTAGGCTGCCTTGGCGAAGCGCGGCCAGTCCACGGCCGGGTTGGCATTGGGGTCATTGGGGTCGAGCAGGTCGCGGTTTTCGATGAACAGCAGGCTGTGCACCATCACCGGCGGGATCGAGGCGAAGTCGGGGTAGAGATGCTGGGGATACTGATACTGGTAAAGCACGCTGCCCTTGCAGTCGGTGATGCTCAGGCCGCTCTGGATCTTCTCGGTATAAGGTACGAAGAAGCCGTGGTTGACGTAGTCCATCAGTGCCGGGGAGAAGCGCGTCTGTTCCACTACCACGTAGTCCCGCTTCAGCAGACGCGGGATGAACTCGCCGAGGGCGCTGTAGCCAAGGCGCTTGTCGAACGGGCCTTCACCCGGATAGACGATCGCATCGCTTGGCCCCTTGTGCATCGAGTAGCTGAGGGTGGCGGCGAAGCGGCTGAATTCCCGGGACTGGATGGCCGAGGTCTGCATTTCCTTGGCTGCCGCATAGGCCAGCAGGGCCAGGGTAACCAGCACGATCAGGAACAGCAGCCACCACAGCAGGCGCAGCCGGGAACGACGCGGAGGCGGCGGTGGGGACGGCGGTACTTCCGATTGCTCGGCGGCTGCGAGGTTACTGCCGTTATCGGAGTGCCACTGTGCGCCCATAGTCTTAAGCCTGATTTCGTTATTTCTCTTGCTTTGTCTGAAGCTTAGACGCTGGTCGCAGGCGGAGCGGAAATTGTTGAGTGTCGTCGGTTATTTCCTAAGTGGCAGTAGGAAATATCCCGTTATGCCGCTTTGGCAGTTGGGCTGCGACGTGTCGGACTAGGGTGATGGCCTGTCTCTCACCTCGAACGGGGATCGAACCCATGCCTACCCTGAAACGCGAGCTTGGCGAACGCCACGTGCGCCTGATCGCCCTGGGCGCCTGTATCGGCGTCGGCCTGTTCCTCGGCTCGGCCAGGGCCATCGAGATGGCCGGGCCGGCGATTCTCCTGGCCTACCTCGCCGGCGGCCTGGTGACCCTGGTGATCATGCGTGCGCTCGGCGAGCTGGCCGTGCACAACCCGGTAGCCGGCTCGTTCAGCCGCTATGCCCACGACTACCTTGGCCCGCTGGCGGGCTTTCTTACCGGCTGGAACTACTGGTTCGCCCTGATGGTGATCTGCGTCGCGGAAATCAGCGCGGTGGCCATCTACATGGGCGTCTGGTTTCCCGACACACCGCGCTGGCTGTGGGCGCTCGCGGCGCTGGCCAGCATGGGCGCGATCAATCTGCTGGCGGTGAGGGCCTTCGGTGAATTCGAGTTCTGGTTCGCCTTGGTCAAGGTGATCACCATCCTCGGCCTGATCCTGGGCGGGGCCGGCATCATCGCCTTCGGCCTGGGCAACGACGGCGTTGCAACCGGCATCGCCAACCTCTGGCGCCATGACGGTTTCATGCCCAAGGGCCTGGAAGGCGTGCTGATGTCGCTGCAACTGGTGATGTTCGCCTACTTCGGCACCGAGCTTATCGGCCTCACCGCAGGCGAAACCAGGCGCCCGGAAACTACCATTCCCCGTGCCATCGGTTCGATGTTCTGGCGGGTGATGCTGTTCTATGTCGGTGCGTTGTTCGTGATCCTGTCGATCTATCCGTGGCACGGGATCGGCAGCGGCGGCAGCCCCTTCGTGCTCACCTTCGAGCGCCTGGGGATTCGCACGGCGGCGGGGCTGATCAATTTCGTGGTGATCACGGCGGCCTTGTCGGCCTGCAACGCAGCGATCTTCAGTACCGGGCGGATGCTCTGTGCCCTGGCGGAAAAGGGCCAGGCGCCGGCGTTGTTCGGGCGTACCACGGCGAGCGGGGTGCCGCGCAATGCGCTGCTGCTGTCGCTCGCCGTGTTGCTGCTGGGTGTGCTGGGCAATTACCTGGTACCGCAGCAGGTGTTTCTCTGGGCCACGGCCATCGTCACCTTCGGTGCGATCTGGACCTGGGCGGTGATCCTGCTGGCGCAGCTCAGGTTTCGGGCCGGGTTGAGCCCTGAAGAGCATGGGCGGCTGGGCTATCCGATGTGGCTGTGGCCGTGGAGTTCGTACCTGGCCCTGGCGTTTCTCGGGCTGGTGCTGGGGGTGATGGGATATTTCGGGGAGTTGCGGATGGCTTTGTATGTGGGGCCGGGGTTTCTGCTGGGGCTGGCGGGAGTCTATTACTGGCTGAAGAATTGATGGGGACCGCTTTGCGGTCCTTCGCGGGCAAGCCACGCTCCTACAGGAGATCGCGTTCCAAGGTAGGAGCGTGGCTTGCCCGCGAAGGGCCGCAAAGCGGCCCCAAAACGCTCACGCAGCCCTGACTGGCACAACGCGGGTCAACTGCTTGTTCCAGTCCAGCCACAACGCCAGCCCCATCATCAACCCGAGCCCCAGCAATGCGGTTACCACCTGCATCGCCCAATGATCCCCCGCCAGCGCATTGCCCATGTCGGCCAACGGCGCCAGCAGCACGCCAAGGCAGAACACCTCCAGCGAATACCTGCCCATCCGGCAACTCTGCCGCGCCAGCCAGGTTTCCACCCACGGCCCGGCCGGCAGCAGCTTCGCCGTGCAATAGGCCAGCGCCAGGAAATGCAGCAAGCGCGCCGGCGACAGGTTGGTCTTGCTGATCGGATACAACCACTCCGCCAGCCACTTCGGCATCACCGCGTCATGCACCTCGGGCCAGCGCCACGACAGGGCAATCGCGGCACACAGCACCAGGTAGATCGCCGAGACAACGAACAACGGCTGCCGAAGCAATGGTCGCAGCTCCGGCGCCTGCTCGCGCTGCCCATTGATCGCCACCGCGCCGCCAAGAATGAACAGCAACTGCCAGGCCAGCGGGTTGAAGAACCATACCCCGCCTTCCTGCGCCGCCAGGTTCCACTGGAACATCGGCGCCATCAGGTACAGCGCGACCGACACCCCGACCACATACTCTGCCTTCCTCATCAGCAACGGCAGCACCAGCGGCAGCCCGAGCAGCAGCAGGATGTACAGCGGCAGCGGGTCCATCAGGTTGGGCTTGAAGCGCAGCAGCAGTTCGTCCACCAGTGCCTGCTGCGGATTGCCGAGGAAATAGTAGAGGCCCATTTCCTGGATCATGTCGCGGGTTTCCACATGGTTGTTGGCGACGAAGACGATGCCCATCAACAACACCAGCAGGAAGATATGCACCACGTAAAGCACCCACGCCCGGCGCAGGATACGCACGCAGGCCACTACCCAGCCGTCGCGCAGCGCCACCTTGCCGTAGGCCAGCACCGCCGCGTAGCCGGCGAGGAAGACGAAGATCTCCGCGGCGTCGCTGAAGCCGAAATTGCGTACGGTCAGGTTGGCCAGCGGGTTGCCGGGAATGTGGTCCCAGAAAATGAAGACCAGCGCCAGGCCCCGGAAGAAGTCGATTCGATGATCGCGGGCATTGGTCATGCTGAAGGCTCGTGCGAAGGGTATTTCAGTAGAGGATCGAGCGCAGTGATCCCCGGTTCCGCGCCGTCGGTCATAACCGATCGACGGCGCGGAGGGTGGGCAGTTTCGACGGCGATTGCAACGGAGGGATGTTACTGAATGTCTCTCAGGCCGCCGCTTCGCTGTGCGGCTCGAAGCTGTCTGCCCGCGCCATGCGCCACATGCGCTGGTAGAACTCGCCGCTGACCTCGCCGCCCAGCAGTTCTCCCGGTTTGAGGAACACATGCAACTGGGAGAACAGCTTGATCTCGGTAGCCGACATGCGCCGCACCAGGTGCTTGGCCTCCAGTTGCGACGGATGATCGAGGCCAGCGGCGGCAAGCATTTCCGCCAGGGCCTTGAGGGTGTTGCGGTGGAAATTGAATACCCGCTCGGCCTTGTCCGGCACCACCAGGGCGCGCTGGCGCAGGCCATCCTGGGTGGCGACCCCGGTCGGACATTTGTTGGTGTGGCAGCTTTGCGACTGGATGCAGCCGATGGCGAACATGAAGCCCCGTGCCGAGTTGGCCCAGTCGGCACCGATGGCCAGGACGCTGGCGATATCGAAGGCGCTGACGATCTTGCCGCTGGCGCCGAGCTTGATCTTGTCGCGCAGGTTCAGCCCGACCAGGGTGTTGTGTACGAACAGCAGGCCCTCGCGCAGCGGTACGCCGATATGGTCGGTGAACTCCACCGGCGCCGCGCCGGTACCCCCTTCCTTGCCGTCGACCACGATGAAGTCCGGGAGGATGCCGGTTTCCAGCATGGCCTTGGCGATGCCCATGAATTCCCAGGGATGGCCCAGGCAGAACTTGAAGCCCACCGGCTTGCCGCCGGACAGCTCACGTAATTGCGCGATGAACTGCATCATCTCGATCGGCGTGGAAAACGCGCTGTGCCGTGACGGCGAAATGCAGTCCTCGCCCATCATGATGCCGCGGGTCTCGGCGATCTCCCTGGTCACCTTGTGCTTGGGCAGGATGCCGCCGTGGCCGGGCTTGGCGCCCTGGCTCATCTTGATTTCGATCATGCGCACCTGCGGGTCCCGGGCCTGGGCGGCGAAGCGCTCGGGGTCGAAACGACCGTCGGCGGTGCGGCAACCGAAGTAGCCGCTACCCAGTTCCCAGGTCAGGTCGCCGCCATGTTCGCGGTGATAGGGGCTGATACTGCCCTCGCCGGTGTCATGGGCGAAATTGCCCAGCTTGGCACCGAGGCTGAGGGCGCGAATGGCATTGGCGCTCAAGGAGCCGAAGCTCATCGCCGAGATGTTGAATACCGAGGCCGAGTACGGCTGGGTGCACTGCGGCCCGCCGACGATCACGCGGAACGCGGTGGGGTCGGCCAGCGGCGCCGGGCGCATGGAGTGGCCGATGAACTCGAAGCCGGACTGATACACATCGATCAGCGTGCCGAACGGCTTGTCCGACTGCTCGTTCTTGGCCCGGGCATACACCAGCGAGCGCTGCGCCCGGGAAAACGGCAGGGCGTCGCTGTCGGCCTCCAGCAGGTATTGGCGGATCTCCGGGCGGATGCCCTCGACGAGATAGCGGATATTGCCGAGGATCGGGTAATTGCGCCGCACCGCGTGGCGCTTCTGCAGCAGGTCGAACACACCGATCAGGCTCAGCACCCCGGTGGCCAGGGCGAACGGCCAGAGCCAGTCGTGCCGGAGGAAAGGCAGGCAGGCGAGGGTGAAGATGACGCAGGCGACGAAGAAGGCGTAGCGGCTCAGGAGTGACAGGCTCATACGGTTTCCTTGTGGGGCACGTCAGGCAAGCCGTAAACCATATAGCGGATGTGGAATTGTATCCAGTCACATGCCCCGGATCAGACGCTCCCGCAGCAGGTTTTCATCTTGCCCATCCACCTCCGGCCACAATTGCACCGCCCCCGCCACCAGCGCCGCCAGCGGCACGCCATCCCGATACAGCAAGCGGTTGCCCGCCAGCGCCGGGACCTTGCTGCCGGGCAGCAGGCTGCCGCTGAGGTTCAGCGGGTCGCTGCCGCTGACCACCACCAGGCTGCCATCCAGCGGCCTCCGCCGAACCCCGCGCAGCACCGCAATGGCCTCCGGCAAGGCGAACTGCTCCCCGGCCAGTCCGCTGACGAAGCGCCCGCCGCGGATCTCTCCACGGGCTTCGAGACGGTGGAACGTGCGCAGCAGTTCGCGCCAGCTCGGCAACCAGTCGGCCTCGCGCTCCAGCAGGCGCCAGAACACCACGCCGTAGCGGCGCAGCAGCACGCGGGCGACATGTTCATGGGTGTCCTCGCGCTCGGCGCTGCCCCGACGCAACAGGGCCCAGCGCCCGGCATCATCCATGCCGCCGAACAGTGGCCCGCGTCCGCGCCGGCTGCCGTGGGCCTGGCGCTTGCTGGCCGGCGTGATCAGCGCGCGCAATCCGGCAAAGCTGTCGGCACTGACCAGCCCGGCGGCAACCAGCTCCTGCAAGGCGTTCTCCAGTTCGGTGGGAAGCAGCCGGGCCTCGTCGCGCAGTTCGTCGAAGAACAGCGCGCCATACTGGCTCAGCGCGGCATGCACCTTCTGCGCGCGAGGCGACAGGGCGTCGAAGTCGAACGCTGGCCCGAGCCCCTGCCAAAGCCCCAGGCGACTGCGCGGCAGCAATACCAGCGGCGTGCTGCGCAAGGTGCTGGCCGCCACTTTGGCCGAAGGCCCGAGCCGGGCCCAGGCGAACTTGCCGGCGCGGCAGGCTTCGTCCAGCCAGCGCGGGTTGTAGTCGCTCAGCCGTGCCGGCAGCAAGTCGCTTTCCCAGGAGCCGGCTGCCGCCGCGTAGCCTTCGAACTGTTCCAGCACTTCGCCCAGCGCCGCGTTGCCTTGCAGGCGTGCGCTCGTGGACAGGTGCTGCCAGTCGAAGAGAAAACGCATGAAGTCCTGCAGGCTGACCGGTTCGATCTCGCGGCGCAGGCGCTTGATGGTGTAGCGATGGATGCGCGCCAGCAGATGGCGTTCGCACCATTGTTCATCGGGTTGGTCGGGGTGGAACCGGCCGCGCAGCACATAGCCTTCGCCTTCCAGCCGGGCCAGGGCCTGGTTCACCGCAGACAGCGGCAGATGCAGCGGCGCGGCGATCTGCGGCGCTGTCAGCGGGCCGAAGGCGCCGAGGCGGGCGCGGATCAGTTCGAGGGCGGCGCTGTCCGGGTCGATGACCTCATCGAAGCCCGGCAGCAGGGGCACGGTGGGTTCGACGCCAGACCCGGGATAGACAGCCAGCAACAGGTTCAGTCGCTCCCGCGCCAGCCACAGCCCGGCAACCCGGCAGGCACGCCCCGCCCTGGCGAGCGCGTCCAGCCACTCTGCCCAGCCCGGGTTGGCCGCCACTTCTTCGGCGCTGATCGCCCCCAGGGTCATCAACGCTTCATGCATCTCGTCGTTGCCGTTCGGCGTCGGCCAGGCCTCCGTCGCCACGGCGGCAATCGCATCGCGGTCCAGCGCGCCCAGTTCATCGCCGCTTTGCGGCTCGCTCCAGCGCCGGTTGAGCACGGCCTGGGTGCGCCGTTCTTCCAGCGGCGCGTCGTCGAGAAAGGCATAGGGCCGGGCATTGAGAATCGCCGCGGCCAGCGGCGAGGGCGCCGGCAGGTCGCGGCACACCAGGCGGATACCGCCGCTTTCGATACGCCGCAGCAGGGCCAGCCAGCCTTCTGCGTCCATGGCGTCGTGCAGGCAGTCGTCGAGGGTCTGCTCCACCAGCGGGTGATCCGGCACCTCGCGTTCGCCGGCGATATTTTCCAGGCAGGCGAGTTGGTCCGGGAACACCGCCGCGGTCAGGTCTTCACTGCGCATGCGCTGGATCTGCGGGGCGATGCGCTTGCCGCCGGCAAAGCGCGGCAGGGCCAGGGCAACCCCGGCGTTCCAGCGCCAGCGCACGCCGAACAGCGGCGCATCGAGCAGCGCCTGGATCAGGATGTGCTCGGCCGTGGCACTGGGCAGGTAATGCCAGACCTCTTCGAGGGGAAAGCTATGGCCGGCCGATAGCGACAGGATGATCGCGTCCTCGCTGGCCGCGGCCTGCAATTCGAAGTTGAAGGTGCGGCAGAAGCGCTTGCGCAGGGCCAGGCCCCAGGCGCGGTTGATACGGCTGCCGAACGGCGAGTGGATGATCAGCTGGGTTCCGCCGGACTCGTCGAAGAAGCGCTCCATCACCAGGGTGTCCTGGGACGGCAGGGCGCCGAGCACCTGGCGGGTGCGGCCCAGGTAATCCAGCAATTGCCCGGCGCTGTCGGGGCCGAGGCCGAGCGTGGCGGCGAGCCAGTCGAGCAACGGTTGTTCACGGCCGCCGCTGTCCTGCAGGCGCTGGTCGATTTCCGCCTGCAGGCGGGCCACGGCACGCGACAGGTCGTCGCTGCGCCCCGGCGCTTCGCCAAGCCAGAACGGGATGTTCGGTGGCAGGCCCCGGGCGTCCTCGACCCGCACCTTGCCCGGCTCGACCCGCAGGATGCGGTACGAGGCGTTGCCGAGCTGGAAGATATCGCCGGCGATGCTTTCCACGGCGAAGTCCTCGTTGACGCTGCCGATGTTCAGCGCCTGGGGTTCCAGGAGCACGGCATAGTCGGCGTTGTCGGGGATGGTGCCGCCGCTGGTCAAGGCGGTCAGCTGGCTGCCGCGGCGGCCACGCAATTCGCCGCTGACCGCATCGCGATGGAGATAGGCGCCGCGCACGCCCTGGCGGCCGCTGTAGCCCTCGGCAAGCATGCGCAGCAAGGCCACGTAGTGTTTTTCATCCAGCGCGGCGTAGGGCTGGGCGCGACGGAAACAGTCGAGCAGCGCCTGTTCCGGCCAGGGCTGGCAGCTGACCTCGGCAATGATCTGCTGGGCCAGCACGTCCAGCGGCGCGCGTGGGATCACCACCTCGTCCAGCTCGCCACGGCGCACGCAGTCGAGCAGGGCCACGCATTCGATCAGGTCGTCGCGGCTGGTGGCAAACAGACGGCCCTTGGGCGTGCCTTCCACATGGTGCCCGGAGCGCCCGACCCTTTGCAGGAAGGCGGCGATGGAGCCCGGCGAAGCAATCTGGCAGACCAGTTCGACCTCGCCGATATCGATGCCCAGTTCCAGCGAGGCGGTCGCCACCAGCACCTGCAGCTCGCCGCGCTTGAGGCGTTGCTCCGCCTCCAGGCGGGCTTCCTTGGCCAGGCTGCCATGGTGCGCGGCCACGGCTTCGCGACCGAGGCGGTCGCTCAGATGGCGGGCCAAGCGCTCGGCCAGGCGCCGGGTATTGACGAAAACCAGCGTGGTGCGATGCTCGCGGGCGAGTACGGCGAGGCGGTCGTAGACACTGTCCCAGACATCGTTGGCCATCACCGCGCCCAGCGGTTGCGGCGGCACTTCGATGGCCAGGTCGCGCTTGCGGGCATGGCCGATATCGACGATGGCACAGGGGCGCCCGGCGCCGGCCAGGAACTGCGCGACACGCTCCAGCGGACGTTGTGTGGCCGACAGGCCGATGCGCCGCAAGGGCCGTTGGCACAGGGCTTCCAGGCGTTCCAGGGTCAGGCTCAGGTGGCTGCCGCGCTTGTTGCCGGCGATGGCGTGGATTTCATCGACGATGACTGTGTGCACGGTCTGCAAGCCCTTGCGCCCGGATTCGGAACCCAGCAGCACATACAAGGACTCGGGGGTGGTCACCAGGATATGCGGGGCCTGCCGACGCATCGCCGTGCGCTCTTTTTGCGGCGTGTCGCCGGTGCGCACGGCGGTACGGATGTGCGGCAGCGGCAGGCCGTCGCGTTCCAGTTCGGCGCTGATCCCTGCCAGCGGGTTCTGCAGGTTGATCTGGATATCGTTGGACAGCGCCTTGAGCGGCGAAACGTAGACCACCAGGGTTTCGTCCGGCAACTGGCCGTGGTTGTCCAGGCCCTGTTCGAACAGTTCGTCGAGCACGGCAAGGAAGGCGGTGAGGGTCTTGCCGGAGCCGGTGGGCGCCGCCACCAGCAGCGACCGGCCAGCCTGGATCAGCGGCCAGGCGCGGGCCTGGGCGGCGGTGACCGTGGCAAAGCTGCGGCGGAACCAGCTGCGCACGGCCGGGTGAAAGGCGTCCAGTACCGGATGATCGAGGGCAGGAAGATTCATTCGCTGTTTATGCGGCCTTTGTCCGGTGCTTGCAAGGTGCCACTGGTCAGCTGTGGCAGGGGCATGGGATCCTTGCGCGTCTTTCTATCGTTGTGAGCTGTTTCCATGAGCAAGACCATCCGAATCGCCGCCGCCCTGTTGATCGATCCGCGCGGGCAGACCCTGCTGGTGCGCAAGCGCGGCACCCTGGCGTTCATGCAGCCCGGCGGCAAGATCGAGGCGGACGAAGCGCCGGTGACAGCGCTGGCGCGGGAACTGTTCGAGGAACTGGGGTTGCGCATCGATGAGGCGCAGGCCCGTTACTTGGGCAACTTCAGCGCGCCGGCGGCGAACGAGCCGGGGTTCGAGGTGGTGTGCGAGCTGTTTCGGGTGGAAACCAGCGCCGAGGTAGTGCCGGCTGCGGAAATCGAAGAGGCGGTGTGGGTGGATGGCGTGAGTGCCGGGGCGTTGGAACTGGCGCCGTTGACCCGGGATTTGATCCTGCCGCTGTATTGTGGTGACTAAACCACCATCGCTGGCAAGCCACATGCGATCCCTGTGGGAGCTGGCTTGCCAGCGATGAGGCCCTGAAGAACAACAAAGAACCCACTGCAAAGGAGTGCACCCGATGATCCCCCTCAACGACTGGCTGCTGTTCACCGGCGCCGCCCTGCTTATGGTCCTGACCCCGGGGCCGAACATGATCTACCTGATCTCCCGTTCCATCTGCCAGGGGCGCATGGCCGGGGTGACGTCCTTGCTCGGTGTGGTCGCCGGCTTCCTGATCCATATGACCGCCGCAGCCATCGGCCTGACCGCGTTGTTCATGGCCGTGCCCCTGGGCTACGACCTGCTGCGCTGGGGCGGCGCAGCCTATCTGTTGTGGATGGCCTGGCAGGCCGTGAAACCCGGTGCCCGTTCGCCCTTCGAACCCCGCGAACTGGCCCCGGACTCACCGCGCAAGCTGGTGTTGATGGGCTTCCTGACCAGCCTGCTTAATCCCAAGGTGGCGATGTTCTACCTGTCGATCCTGCCGCAGTTCATCACCCCGGAACACGGCTCGGTGCTGGCGCAGAGCCTGATCCTCGGCATCACCCAGATCAGCGTGAGCTTTACCGTCAACCTGCTGATCGCGCTGTTCGCCGCCGGCATTTCCGCCTGGTTCATGCGCTATCCGCTGTGGCTGATGCTGCAGCGCTATGTGATGGGCTTCGTCCTCGCCGCCCTGGCGCTGCGCCTGGTGCAGGAGCAGCGCAAGCTGGCGTGATCCTCAGCGTACGGCGCTGACGCCGTCGAGGGTGGAGAACGAAGTGTCCTTGGCGGTCAGCAGGAAGTCGCGCATATACGGCGCATCGAGCATATCGGTGCGCACCGCCGCATAGAGCGTGGCGAACAGCCCTTTCTCACCCAGGCGCTTGGCCTTCACATAGCCTCGCGAGCTGTATTCATGCAGCGCCCAGTGTGGCATGCCGCAGACACCCCGGCCGCTGGCCACCAGTTGCATCATCATCACTGACAGTTCCGCGGTGCGCACCTGCGCCGGCTCGACGTCCGCAGGTTCGAGGAAGCGGGTGAAGATATCCAGGCGATCACGCTCCACCGGGTAGGTGATCAGGGTTTCCTTGGCCAGGTCTTCCGGTACCACGTAGGGTTTGCTGGCCAGGGGGTGCTGGTTGGCCACGGCAAGCATGGCCTCGTAGGTGAACAGCGGCACGTAGGTGATGCCGGCCAGGTCCAGCGGGTCGGAAGTCACTACCAGGTCGAGGTCGCCGCGGGCCAGGGCCGGTAGCGGGGCGAAGGCGAAGCCCGAGGCCAGGTCGAGTTCGACTTCGTGCCAGGCATCGCGGAACTGGTCGATGGTCGGCATCAGCCACTGGAAACAACTGTGGCATTCGATAGCCATGTGCAGGCGCCCAGCCGTACCGCCGGCCAGGCGGGCGATATCCCGTTCGGCGCCGCGCAGCAACGGCAGGGTGGCGTCGGCCAGTTGCAACAGGCGCAGGCCGGCGCTGGTGAAGCGGATCGGTTTGGTCTTGCGCACGAACAACTGCATGCCCAGGCGTTCTTCCAGTTCCTTGAACTGGTGCGACAGCGCCGATTGGGTCAGGTGCAGGCGCTCGGCGGCTTCAACCAGGCTGTCGGCTTCGCGCAGGGCGTGCAGGGTTTTCAGATGGCGGATTTCCAGCACCCGGCATTCTCCATGAGAAATTTTTAAGGAAAACAGAATGGCGGTGAGTTTGTCTCATGCAGCGCCGGCTGTCGACCGGCGCTGCCCGAACGGTTACTGCGAGGCCGGCTGACGGAACAGCTCGGCGAAGTGCTTTTTCGCCATCGGCCGACCGAGATCACCGCGCCAGATGCGCTCGGCGCCCTCGCCCTGGGCCAGTTGCCATTGCAGGCCGAGACGGCGCTGCTCGGCAGTCTTCAGGTGGGCCTTGGTGAAACGCTCGAAGCCCGGGGTCTGGCTCTGGTAGTGGAAATGTGCATACCACAGGCTGTAGGGCTGGCCCTGGGTCAGGTCGCGGATCTCGTACTCCAGAAGGAAATCCGCTTGCCCATCGATGCGCTTGGGCAGCTTGGTCAGGGTGCCGATCTTGCGAATATCCACGGCTTTTTGTTCGAGCAGGTAATCGAGGACGCCTTCGTTGGGTGTCTTGCTCGTCAGCGACTGACGGATGCGCAGGGCGCGCCCGGTGCTGACCAGCTCGTCGGCCTTGCGCCGCAGCATGTCGAGCAGTTCGGCTTGTGGAGCCTGCTCGGCAATACGCTCGGCGCGTATCCGCAGCTCGTTGGCTTCGCTGAGGAACAGGTGCTCCAGGTTGCGTGGCAGCATGTTGCTGCGAGCATAGCTTTCGATCTTTTCCTGATAGGCGGGCAGCTTGTCCAGGCGCTCGCGGGCTTCGCGCAGCAGGCGCTCGAGGTCCACCGGCGTGCCTGGCTTCGCGTTGTTCGGCTCATCGAGCCGACGCCAGCGTCCGGCTTTTCCAGGCACATAGACCTCGGTAGCGTTGTTGACCCGATTGATGGTCATGCGCCGTTGCGGGCCGCCAGCGTCTTCCTCCACGCCGATGAAGAACTGGTTGTCCTCGGTCTCGAACAGCTTGCGTGCTACCGACGGGCCGCGTCCCGGTCCGGGTGCTGGCTTCGTGACAGGCTCGGGGATCTTCTGTTTCCAGCGTTCGGCCACTTCGCTGATCGATTGCAGATGCTCCAGCAGCGGCTCGACGAAATCATGGTCGAAGCAGTGCGAGTAGCTGGTGGACCAAGCCCGCAGGTTATAGCTGTAGCGCTCGAAGGTATCGATGCAGGCTTCCAGCATGCGCTTGCGCTGCTCGCCGCTGCTGCGTACCGCCGGCAGATGGAAAAGGTTGTTGAGGCTGCGATCCACCTCGGTTCGCGCCTGCGCCACGGGGATCTGCAGGTAGAACCAGGATTCGTCGGTGGCGGTTTCATAGCGGTTGATCACTTCCAGGTAGTTGCGCACCTTGAGGATGTCGCAGGTCGCCTGGTTGAAGTTGTTGCGTGCGTAGGCGATATCCTCGGCAACCTTGGCTTTTTGCGTGGCATTGGTGATGCGCTTGCTCCAGGTCTCGATGGCATGGGTGTAGTTGGCCACGGCCTGGAGCTTGCCCAGCACCTGGATCCGCAGGACCTTGCGCCGCTTCATGATCTCCAGGTGCCTGGAAACCTCGGTGGCAGGTGTGCTGGCGGTCTGTTCAACGAGCCGGTCGACCTGGTCGAGGATCTCCGTGGCGCTGCGCTTGACCCCGTTGAGTTCGTTGGCCAAGCGATTGACCTGCAGCCAGGCGACCCGGCTCATCAGGTCGCGGGCGCGGGTGCGGTTATTGCCGGCACTGAGCTGCGCCAGCTCCTCCAGCTCCGGATAGACCTTTTCGGCAATCTGCCGCTCGTAGGCGAAGTGGTTGGCCAGTTTCTCCGCCTGGCGATAGCGCTGGCCGTCGTCGGTCAGGCGGTTGAACAGGCGCTGGGCATCGGCCGTTTGCAGATTCAGGCGGTGCAGCTCGCGCAACTGGTAGTCGGTGCTGCTTTGCAGGGTACGCAGGCGGCGCAGCCCGGCATCCACCCACCAGCGCGGCAGGCGATCGCGGATTACCGTCGGCCACAGCGGATCGAGGCCATCGGCGATATGGCCGATCACGTTGCCGCCGCCATTGACCGGGCTGACCACATTGACGCCGTAGAGCGCGCCATGGGTGTCCCACTGGCCGTTGTCGTCCAGGGCGATCGGCTGGCGGTAACCCTTGTCCTTGCCGAGCAGGCGCCAGGTATGCCGGCTTTCGTCGAACGTCACCTGGTACAGGCGACCGTGGTTGAGGATGAAGTCGCCCTGCTCGTGCCGGTAGATGTTGCGGTAGATACCCTCGCTGGCCGGGGCGACATCGGCCAGGGACAGCTCGCCGGCATATTCGTAGCCACTGAAGCGCTGCACCGCCGTGCGCCCGGCGATGCGCCCGGAGGAGAGACGGTCGAGCCCGTTGAGGCGGCGCTGGCGGGTGACCTGGCGCAGGGCGGCCGGGTTGACGCTGATGCCCGGCAGCAGGTCCATCACTCCGTCGAGCAGGCACATCAATACCCATTCCAGCTGCTGCAGGGCTTCCCCGTTGTCGCCACGCTGGAAGGCCGCCGCCGCCTCGTTGGCCGCCAGCCAGCCGTCGAAGGCGGCAACCAGGGTGCCGACGAAGGGCACCGCACCTAAGGCCATCTTGATGTAATTGAAGACCATGCCGCTTTCCAGGGCATGGCGCTCCATGAACAGGTCATGGCGCGAGCGTGACGAGGAGCGGTGGGCGACGATCAGCCGGCCCTTGTGCGCGTCGCACAGGTGGGCGGCCAGGGAGGTGGTCGCAGGCCATGCCAGGCCGATGGCGATGATGCCGTCGAACTGGCGAACGCAGGCCGCATCGATCCGGGCGAGATGTGCCGCGACATCACCGGCCAGCGCACGGCCGGCCAGATACCGGGCCATGGAGGTATCGAAACACAGGCGGAACACTGCCCGGCGCGCGCTCTCCAGGCTGTCGAACTGGCGCAGGAACTGGCCGTCCGGGCTGTCCGGAAGATACAGCAGGGTAGTGTCGGCGTCGTGGATCAGGGTGATGCCGGACAGGCCGGCCGCATGGCCTTCGGTATCGTCACCACCGCTGGCCAGGAGCACTGGCACCAGGCTTACCTGCGGGCTGCCCATGTCGATGGCGGCATCGAGCAACGCCTTGCCCTGCTGGTCGATGCGTTGCTGGCGCAGGGCCGCCTCGCCCTGGATGCGCAACATCAGGCGCAGCGGGTCGAGCAGGCATTGCTGGCGATACTCGGCGGCGAACGGCGACTCGCTGCTACTGCCCATGAAGGCCGCGAGGATCTTCTGTTCATAGCGCCCGGCCACATCAAGGTCGCTGACCAGGGTTTCCAGCCAGTCCTGGGTGATGCCGGCAAGAACCCGGGGATGCTCGGCGCCGGTACCGCCACTGACCAGCACGCGCATGAACAGCAGGCGCTGTTGCATGGGCAGATCGATGTTCTGCAGGGCCAGGTCTTCCAGGTACAGCCGGCTGCGCTCGCTGCTTGGGACGGTAATCAGTTTCGACGGCGTCCCCGGCGCGCCGGAGCCGGGCACCGGGTCGCGGCTGTAGGTGACGGTGTCCGGCAGATCGAGCTGCACCTGCACGTCGCTGCTCAGGGCGAAGGCCTCGCGCAGGCGCGCCGCAACCTGCCGCCGGGCGAACTCGCCGCGCAGGGGCAGGGCACCGGACAGGTAATTGCGCGAACGTTGCACGGCGGCCAGATAGTCCTCGATGAGCTGCTTGAGCTGCTGGCGCTCGCTGGCATCCAGACGATCGAGCCAGCCCGGGGCCTGGCGCGCCAGGGCCAGCGTGCGGTGCTGTTCCAGCAGATGCTGGCGTGCCATGTCGCGGGCGGCATGGGTGGGCACCCGCAGTTTTTCCAGGGTGTCCTCGCGCAGGGCATGCAGGACGGGCTCCAGGGTTTCATCCGTGCTGACAGCCTGCAGCTCGCGCAGTGCCGCTTCGTACCTGGACAGTTGCCGGGCGAGGCTGTAATCGAAGGCATCTTCGGCCAGCGGCAGGATGCCAAGGCTGTGTTCGCCGGGCACGATCCTGAAGAATTCCCGTTCCAGCGCCTGGCGTGAGGCGAAGCCTTGCAGGCCGCCGCCTGCGCCCGGCCAGTAGAGCAATAGCGGCTGGGCGGCCGACAGCTGCCCTTGGTCATCGCTAGGACCGATCAGCAAAACGCCTTCCAGCTCATGCACGCCGGGCTGGTCGTGGCGTTGCAGGTACAGCGTGGCGACGATCACCGGGTCCAGGCGCTGTACGGCCTGGGGCGCCAGCAGTACAGCTTCGAGCAGGGCGCGCTGGCCGGCATCCAGCAAGTTCATTGCCTGCTGAATATCCGCTTCGGCGCGCAGGCCGCTGATACGCGCCTGTTTCAGGGCCAGGTAGTGGCTGCTGGTGCGATCGGGCACCTGCGGTGCGAGCAGGGCCGAGGCGGCGGCGAAGCTGGCGGTTTCGGCGCTGGCCAGGGTGTCGAGGGCATCGAGCAGGCTGGCGGGCAATTGCCCGGCATTGGCATCGGCCAGGTTTTCGAAAGCGACGAGCTGTTGCTCGACCTTGGCCACCCGGGCGCTGAAGGGCAGGTCCTGGTACAGGGTGCCGAAGCTGTCGGCCAGCGATGACCCGGCATCGTCAAAGGCAGGCCGCGGCGGGGCGTCGGCCAGCAGGGGCGTATTCAGGCGCCAGCTATCGAACGCGAGGGCGGCTTCTGCGGTATCGGCGTCGAGACGACGCAAGCGCACCGCGCCGAGCAGGCGCTTGAAGGCGCTGTCCAGCGGCGCGGCAACGCTTTCGTGATCGATACCGAGGCAGTCGCCGAGCAGCCCGGGGTGTTGTAGCAGATGCCGCTCCAGCGCGTCAGCGCTGTCGAAGGCCTGCAACGTGGGGTTATGGCTGGGCAGGTAGAGCAGCTGCCCGGCGATGACCAGCGCGCCGGGCAGCGAACGCTGGCTGCCGGAGACCTGGCGGCCATGGGGAATCGTGGCGTGGCGGGTGTGCTGCAGGTCCGACAGCTGATCGACCGTCAGGCAGCCCTCGGCGAAGGCGTGGATGCAAGCGGCCTGGAAATGCTGGCGGAAGTGCCGGGCGGCGTCGGCCAGGCGACTGATGGCGGTGTGCGGGGCACGACCGCTCCAGTAGTCCTGCCACTGGCGGTCGCGTTCGTCGCGAGTCTTCGCGGTATCGATGGTAGGAACGTCGCGCAGCAGCTCCAGCAGGCGCCGGTGGCTGCGCTGCAGGGTGCGGCTGGCATCGAGAAACAGGTTTTCGTCCAGTTGCCGGGGCGTATCGAGATGGCGGGCCAGGTCGAAATCAACTACGTCCATGAGGGGGTGGTCCGGGGTGTCGAGCATGGGCTTGTCCTTATGAGGGCCAGGGAAGGCGGATTTGAGGGCAAGCCATCAGGGGCAGGGCGGTAGTTATGTGTTGTTCTTCCCGGCCCTATCGCTGGCAAGCCAGCTCCCACAGGGTTTTGCGGCGCCTGCGGTCCCTGTGGGAGCTGGCTTGCCAGCGATAGGGCCCGCAAAGGCAACACAAGGCCATTGGGCAGGGTTCACGAAATTGTCACCGAACTGTGGCAGCGCGCCGGCACGAACATCATCACACTCGCGTTCTACTGGGGATTTCGTTTTCGGTGTTTCTTCCATGCGGGTTTGTTTATTTCTACTGGCGCTGTCATGCGCCTGTTTTTCGTGGGCGGCGCCGCGCTGCGATGTGCATGCGCCTGTCCAGCAGGCGCAACTGAAGCAGGTCAGCCTGGCTTACCAAAGCGTTGGTCGCGCCACTGATCCGGCCTTGTTGCTGATCATGGGCCTGGGCGGACAATTGATCCATTGGCCCGACGAGGTGGTGGAGGCGCTGTGCAAGCAGGGTTTCCGGGTGATTCGCTACGACAACCGTGATGTCGGCCTGTCGCGCTGGAACCAGCCACCGGCTGACGCCAGCCTGGCCTATGAACTGTTGCGCTACCGTCTCGGTCTGTCGGTGAGCGCGCCCTATACCCTGGAAGACATGGCCGAGGACAGCCTGGAACTGATGGCGTACCTGGGCCAGGAGCGTTTCCATGTCCTGGGCGTGAGCATGGGCGGAATGATCGCCCAGCACGTGGCGGCCATGGCCTCGGACAAGGTCGAGAGCCTGACCCTGATCATGTCCAGTTCCGGCGCCCAGGGCCTGCCGGCACCAAGCCCGGCGCTGATAAGCCAGTTGGCCCGGCGCAGCGCTCCGAACCGCGAGGTGGCCATCGAGCAGCAGGCCGATCTGCTGGCGGCGCTGGGCAGCCCGCAGGTACAGGATGATCGTCGGGTGCTGTTGCAACAGGCGGCGCAGTCCTATGACCGTGCCTTCAATCCGGACGGGGTGAAACGCCAGATCATGGCGATCCTCGCCGAGCCGAGCCGGGTCGAGCTGCTCAATCGCCTGCGGGTGCCGACGCTGGTCGTGCACGGCACCGCCGACCCGCTGCTGCCGGTGATGCATGGCGTGCACCTGGCGGCGCATATCCAGGGCAGCCAGCTGGCCCTGATCCCCGGCCTGGCCCACCGTTTCCAGGAGCCGTTCAAGGCGGCGCTGCTGGCGGCGGTGCTGCCGTACCTGCAATCACACCGTGCTGACGATATCCGTCATATCGCCCAGCGTTAGTGGCAGCGGCCCCTGTCCGTTCAGCCCAGGCCGTACTTCTTCACTTTGTCGAACAGGGTGGTCTTGGCCATGCCCAGCTCCTGGCTGGCCTGGCTGAGATTGCCCCCGGTGCGTTGCAGGGCGTCGCTGAGCAGGTTGCGTTCGAAGGCTTCCACCGCCTCGGCAAAGCCGACACCCTGCGACGTGGCGGCGCCGGCCTTCTTGAAGGCCGGCAGGCCGAGGGCGAAGCGCTCGGCGACATTGCGCAGTTCGCGCACGTTGCCCGGCCAGTCGTGGCTCATCAGGCGCGACAGGGTCTGGCTGTCCAGTTGCGGGGCTTCGCGGTCGAAGCGCAGGGAGGATTGCTGGAGGAAGTGCTCGAACAGTTGCAGGATGTCTTCCCTGCGCTCGCGCAGCGGTGGCAGTTCCAGCGTGACCACGTTGAGCCGGTAATACAGGTCGCTGCGGAACTGGCCGCTTTGGCCGAGGGACTCCAGATCGGACTTGGTGGCCGCGATCACCCGGCAGTCCACCGGGATGCTCTGGTTCGAACCGAGGCGCTCCAGGGTGCGCTCCTGCAGGACCCGCAGCAATTTGATCTGCAGATTGATCGGCATGCTCTCGATTTCATCGAGGAACAGCGTGCCGCCGTTGGCGTGCTCGATCTTACCGATACGGCGCTTGCCGGCGCCGGTAAAGGCATTGGCTTCATGACCGAAGATTTCGCTTTCGAACAGGTTCTCCGGCAACCCGCCGCAGTTCAGGGCAACGAAGGGCTGGCCCTGGCGCCGACTGAAGTCGTGCAGGCAGCGCGCCACCAGCTCCTTGCCGGTACCGGTCTCGCCTTCGATCAGCACGTTGGCCGAGGTGTCGGCGACATTGGCGATCAGCTCGCGCAGGCTCTGCATCGCCGGCGAGCGGCCGATGATGCGGCCTTCGAGGGTGCTGCGCTCGGCCAACTGGCGGCGCAGGGCGAAGACTTCCCGGGCCAGGCCGCGTTGTTCGAGGGCCCGGCGCACCACGTCCACCAGGCGTTCCGGCGAGAAGGGTTTCTCCATGAAATCGTAGGCACCGTTGCGCATGGCACCGACGGCCATGTCGATGTCGCCATGACCGGTGATCAGTACCACCGGCAGGCTGCTGTCACGGGCCTTGAGGCGGGTCAGCAGTTCCAGGCCATCGATGCCGGGCAGGCGGATATCGCTGACGACGATCCCGGCGAAGTCGTCGCCGATCCGCTCCAGGGCCTGTTCTGCGCTGCCCACGCCTTCGCTGACGATATCTTCCAGGGCCAGCGCCTGCTGGCAGCCGAGCAGCACATGCGGGTCGTCTTCGACGATCAGGACGGTAAGGGGCGATGTGTTCATAGGGACTCGGCGGGTTCCGCGGATTCTGTGGGGGCTTGGAGCAGCGGCAGGCTGAGGATGAATGCGGTGCCGCCGCCGGCGGGATGTTCGACGCCCAGGCTGCCACCGGCGGCGGCGGCCAGGCTGGCGGACAGGGTCAGGCCGAGGCCCAGGCCGTGCTCGCCGGGTTTGGTGGTGAAGAAGGGTTCGAACAGGTGCTTGCGGGTTTCGTCGTCGATGCCATGGCCGTTGTCGCGTACCCGCAGGCGATATTTGCCATCCTGCACGTCGCCTTCCAGCCACAGCTCCGGCAGCGGGACCGCGGCCATGGCATCGAGGGCGTTGCCGATCAGGTTCACGAGAATCTGCTCCAGGCGGGTCTGGTCGATCTTCAATTGCTGTTCGCTGTAGTTGCTGTGCAGCTTCAGGTGGCACGCCTCGATGCGCGCGGCGAGCACCTGCAGGGTGGCCTCCACCGCCTTGGCCAGCGAGGCCTGGCCGTGATCGTCGCCGCGCCGGGCAAAGGAACGCAGGCTGGCGGTGATGCGGCCCATGCGGTCGATCAGGTCGTTCATGGTCAGCAGGTTGGCGCTGGCGATCTCCAGCGAGCCGCGCTGGAGGAAACGCACGGTGTTGCCGGACAGGGTACGCAGCGCCGCCAGCGGCTGGTTCAGTTCATGGGCGATGCTGGTGGACATCTGCCCGATGGCCGCCAGCTTGCCGGCCTGGACCAGCTCGTCCTGAGCATGGCGCAGGGTTTGCTCGGCCTGGCGCCGCTCGCGGATTTGCGCCTTGAGGCGGTCGTTGCTGGCACGCAGGTCGGCGGTGCGCTCGGCGATCTTGCGTTCCAGCTGGTTGTTGGCTTCTTCGAGGGCTTCGCGGGCGGCGAGGCGGGTGGCGATCACCTTGCGCCGCTCGTTCCAGGCGATGGCGAGGATGGTCAGCAGGGCGAAGGCGATGGCCACCAGCACGCCCTGGATGATCGACTCGCGGCGCAGGTCCTGCAGCGGTGTAAGCAGGGTGAAGTGCCAGGGCGTATCGGCCAGGCGCCGGGTCTGGGCCAGGTAGGCGACCTCATGGGTGCCGTCGTCGAGCCGGGCATTGGCCGGGAAGGTGAGTTTCTCCAGGCCGTCGCCGAGTTTCTCGCGGTCCAGCGGTTGCAGCTCGTCGAGCGAGAACCAGTAGTACTGCAGGCTGCGGGCCAGGCGTTCCTTGACTTCCGCAGGCAGCGGGCGCACCGACTTCAGGCGCCGGGCCGGATCGCTGGAGAGAATGATGATGCCGTTCTCGTCGCTGACGAACGCTTCCAGGCGCGCGCGCTGCCAGCGTTCCTCGAGGGTTTCCAGGCGCACCTTGATCACCGCGACGCCGATGATCTTGCCGTGTTCCTCCAGGCCGTGGGCCAGGTAGTAGCCGGGTTCGCCGGTGGTGCTGCCGATGCCGTAGAACCGCCCCGGCTGACCGCGCACGGCATCCTGGAAATAGGCACGGAACGACAGGTCTTCACCGAGGAAACTGTCGACGTCGCGCCAGTTGCTGGTGGCCTGGACCCGGCCGGTGGTGTCGAGGACGAAGATCGCCCGGCTGCGGCTGCGGCGGTTCAGGCCCTCGAGGTATTCGTTGACGGTCTGGCGGTGCTCGCCGTCCGGTTCGGTGAGCAGCTTCGACACGCTGTCTTCCAGCTCCAGCAGGCTGGGCAGGTAGGTGTACTTGCTGATCTCGCTTTCGACCGTGCGCGCGTGCAGCTCGAGCTGGCGCTCGCCGTTGTCGCTCAAGGTGCGGATGCCGTTGTGTTCGCTGATCAGGTAACCGGCGACGCCCAGGCCGATCGTCAGCAGGAGGATCAGCGGCGGAATCAGCAGATGGCGGATCAGACGGGGTTTCACGGCAAGGGCAGGCTTGGCTGGGCGAAAGAGCGTGGGGTCGCATTTCATCACAGAGGCCTTGTAACGACCAGCGCCCGCCGTCCGTGAAACCGAACGACGGGCGCTGCCCGCTTAGTGCTGCAGGATCTTGCTGAGGAAGTGCTGGGTGCGCTCGTGGCGGCCCGACGGGTCACCGAAGAACGCTTCTTTCTGGCAATCCTCGATGATGCTGCCCTTGTCCATGAAGATCACCCGGTTGGCGACCTTGCGGGCGAAGCCCATTTCATGGGTTACGCACATCATGGTCATGCCCTCGTTGGCCAGTTCGACCATCACGTCGAGCACCTCGTTGACCATTTCCGGGTCCAGGGCCGAGGTCGGTTCGTCGAAGAGCATGACGATCGGGTCCATGGACAGCGCCCGGGCGATGGCCACGCGCTGCTGCTGGCCGCCGGAAAGCTGGCCGGGGTGTTTCTTGGCATGGGCGCCGAGGCCGACGCGGTCGAGCAGGGCCAGGCCCTTCTTGGTCGCTTCCGCCTCGCTGCGGCCCAGTACCTTGCGCTGGGCGATGGTCAGGTTCTCGGTGATGCTCAGGTGCGGGAACAGCTCGAAGTGCTGGAACACCATGCCGACGCGGGAGCGCAGCTTGGGCAGGTTGGTCTTCGGATCGGCGATCGAGGTGCCATCGACGACGATGTCGCCCTTCTGGAAGGGCTCCAGGGCGTTGACGCACTTGATCAGGGTCGACTTGCCGGAGCCGGACGGCCCGCAGACCACCACCACTTCGCCTTTCTTGACCTCGGTATTGCAGTTGGTCAGCACCTGGAAGTCGCCGTACCACTTGTTGACGTTCTTGATGGAAATCATACGGTTATCCTTTTCTGCAGACGCTTGACCAGGAAGGAAGCGGAGAAGCTGATGACGAAGTAGACGGCGCCGGCAAACAACAGGAACTCATGGGAGCGTCCGATGATATCGCCGTTGGCACGGGCCGAGTTGAGGAAGTCCACCAGGCCGACGGTGTATACCAGCGAGGTGTCCTGGAACAGGATGATGCTTTGCTGCAGCAGCAGCGGGGTCATCTTGCGGAAGGCCTGGGGCAGGATGATCAGGCGCATGGTCTGGCCGTAGGTCATGCCCAGGGCCTGTGCCGCACCCATCTGGCCCTTGGAGATCGACTGCACGCCGGCGCGGACGATCTCGCAGAAGTAGGCCGCCTCGAACATCATGAACGCCACGACGCAGGAGGTGAACGCACCGATCGGGGTGTCCTCGCCGGTGATCCAGCGCAGCACGAACGGTACCGCCAGGTAGAACCAGGTGATCACCAGCAGCAGCGGGATGGAGCGGAAGTAGTTGACGTAGGCTCCCGCCAGGTTGGCCAGCAGCTTGCTCGACGACAGGCGCATGAGGGCGAGGATGGTGCCCAGGGCGATGCCGCCGACCACGCCCATGACCATGAGTTTCAGGGTCATCAGCATGCCGTCCCAAAGGGCAGGCAGCGCCGGGATGATTTCGCTGAAGTCCAGTTCCATCATTTACCTCCCACGGAAATCAGGCCGGGGACCGCGACCTTCTTCTCGACCATGCGCATGAGCAGCATCAGGCCCATGTTCAGGGTGAAGTAGATCAGCGTCGCCAGGGTGAAGGCTTCGAACAGGTTGGCGGAGAACTCGGCGGTCTGCTTGGTCTGCGCGAGCAGTTCCATCAGGCCGATCAGCGAGGCCACGGACGAGTTCTTGAAGACGTTGAGGAATTCCGAGGTCAGCGGCGGAATGATGATCCGGAATGCCTGGGGCAGCAGCACGTTGCGGTAGATCTGCGACAGGCTGAAGCCCATGGCCCGGGCGGCGGCTTCCTGGCCGCGGGGCAGGGCCTGGATACCGGTGCGTACCTGTTCGCAGACCCGCGCGGCGGTGAACAGGCCGAGGCAGATGACCACGCTTATCAGCGCCGAGGTGGTCGGGTTGAGGTCCTGCTTGAACCACTCCTGCAGGCCTTCGGGCAGCAGGTCTGGCACCAGGAAGTACCAGATGAACAGTTGCACCAGCAGCGGTACGTTGCGGAAGAGTTCCACGTAGCAGGTGGCGATGCCCGATACGAAGCGGTTCGGCACGGTGCGCATCACGCCGAGCACCGAGCCCAGCAGCAAGGCAATGATCCAGGCGGCGATGGCGATGGCGATGGTCCAGCCCAGGCCGGTGATATACCAGTCCAGATAGGTTTCGTCGCCCACGCCGGTGGACTTGAAGAATACGCCCCAGTCCCAGTTGTAATTCATCGGGGTCTCCCCTCGGATAGTCGTTTCACGGGCACCTTCCAGCTTCCGGGGGCGCGGATACCCCCGGAGGAAAGGTTAGACACTAAGTGTTGGCCGTGCGGCTGATTCGTACGCTCGAATCAGCCACGTCCGGCATCAGGCGTGGATCAGGACTGTTTTTCGTCCGCGGCTTTGTCGGTGGGGTTCTCGATCAGCTTCTTCAGTTCGTCGCTCATCGGGAACTGCAGGTTCAGGCCTTTTGGCGGCACTGGCTGCTGGAACCACTTGTCGTAGATCTTGTTGATCTCGCCGGACTTGTAGAGGGCGACGATGGCGTCATCCACGGCTTTCTTGAAGGCCGGGTCGTCCTTGCGCACCATGCAACCGTAGATCTCGTACGACTGTGGAGTACCGGTGATGACCCAGTCGCTCGGTTTCTTGGCCTTGGCCATTTCGCCGGCGAGCAGGGCGTCGTCCATCATGAAGGCCACGGCGCGGCCGCTTTCCAGCATGTTGAAGGCTTCGCCGTGGTCCTTGGCGGAGATCACGTTCATCTTCATCTGCTTGTCGGCGTTCATTGCCTTGAGCAGGCGCTCGGAGGTGGTGCCGGCGGTGGTCACCACGTTCTTGCCGGCCAGGTCCGGGAAGTCCTTGTAGGCGGGTTGACCGTCCTTGACCTTGGTCAGCAGGCGGGTGCCGACTTCGAAGATGCCGACCGAGAAGGCTACCTGCTGCTGGCGCTCGACGTTGTTGGTGGTGGAGCCGCATTCCAGGTCGACGGTGCCGTTCTGCACCAGCGGGATACGGGTCTGGGAGGTGACCAGGTTATAGCGGGCCTTGAGGTCTGGAGCGTTCAGCTCTTTCTTCAGGTGTTCGACCACCGCTACCTGGATGTCGTGGGAGTAGCCCACTGGCTCCGGCTTGCCGGCCAGGTAGGAGAACGGGATGGAGGAGTCGCGGTGGCCCAGGGTGATGGTGCCCGAGTCCTTGATCTTCTTCAGGGTGCCGGTCAGCTCTTCGGCCATGACCGGGGAAGAAATCACGGCGGCTGCGATTGCAGCGCCCAACAGATGACGAACGATACGCATCGAATTTTCCTCGAAGTGTGCTTGTTTTTCTTATGAGGCCGTTGGCCGGCCGTTCGTTCAGCGACCGCTGCGTTTGTACAACGGCGCATCCGGGTTGTGAGTGTAGAGCATGAGTCGTGCCAGGCCGTGATTTCGATCATCAAAGCCCGTCCTACAGGGGTAGCAGAGGTTTTTGACGGAGGTTTTACAGGCTGGAATGTACGGCGGGCCGAATAGTGCGGGGCAGGGCGTTCGGGAAACCGAACGGCTTATAAACATCTTGTTTCATGTGCCGATCTTTCGGGCCTCATCGCTGGCAAGCCAGCTCCCACAGAGTCGGCAGCGCCGCGGACCCTGTGGGAGCTGGCTTGCCAGCGATAGGGCCCTCAGCAGCACTGAAAAATCAGGCAGCTTGGTTCAATTCCCGGCGTTGCAGATAACCCGCCAGGTTCTGCTGCTCAGCCTCGGTCATGAACAGCCCCAGCTTGCTACGCCGCCACAGGATGTCCTCGGCCGAGACGGCCCACTCTTCCCGGCACAGATAATCCACTTCCCGCGCGAACAGCCCGCCACCCATGGCTTCACCGAGGTCTTCCGGCCCCTTGGCGCCATCCAGCAACTGCCAGGTGCGGCTGCCATAGGTCAGCGCCCAGCGCCGGGCCAGTGCCGCCGGCAGCCAGCCGAAGCGGGCGAGGATCTCGTCGCACAGCGCCTGCGGTGTGCTCATGCCTTCGCCCCCTGGCAGCGGTGCAGTGGCGGTCCAGCTTGCGGTCATCCGGGGGAACCACGGTGCCAGTTCTGCCATGGCCGATTCGGCCAGCTTGCGGTAGGTGGTCAGCTTGCCGCCGAACACCGACAACAGGGGCGCCTGGCCGTCCTGGGAGGACAGCGCCAGGGTGTAGTCGCGGGTCACCGCCGACGGGTTGTCCGATTCGTCGTTGCACAGCGGGCGTACGCCGGAATAGGTGTGGAGGATGTCGTCGCGGCTGAGGCGCTGCTTGAAGTGCTGGTTGACTACCTTGAGCAGGTAGCCGGTTTCCTCTTCGCTGATGTTCACCTGGGCCGGATCGCCGCTGTACTCGCGATCGGTGGTGCCGATCAGGGTGAAGCGCTCCAGGTAGGGAATGCAGAAGACGATGCGCTGGTCTTCGTTCTGCAGGATGTAGGCGTGCTCGCCCTCGTAGAATTTCGGCACGATCAAGTGGCTGCCCTGGATCAGGCGGATGCCATAGGGAGCGTCGAGTTGCAGGTCGTCCTTGATGAACTTCGCCACCCAAGGGCCGGCGGCATTCACCAGCGAACGGGCCTGGATGCTTTGCAGGCTGCCATCGGCGTGTTCGATCTGCACGTTCCACAGCTTGCCGTGGCGGCTGGCGCTGACGCAGCGGGTGCGGGTGAGGATATGCGCACCGCGCTCGCGGGCGGCCATGGCGTTGAGGGTCACCAGGCGGGCATCGTCCACGGCGCAGTCGGCGTATTCGAAACCGCGGGTGATCTCCGCCTTCAGCGGGTTTTCGGGGCCGAAGCGCAGGCTGCGCGAAGCGCCAAGCTTCTTGCGCTTGCCGAGGTTGTCGTAGAGGAACAGGCCGGCGCGGATCATCCAGGCCGGGCGCAGGTGCGGCCGGTGCGGCAGAACGAAGCGCATCGGCTTGACGATATGCGGCGCCTTGGCCAGCAGCACTTCGCGCTCGGCCAGTGCTTCGCGGACCAGGCGGAATTCGTAATGTTCGAGATAGCGCAAGCCACCATGGATCAGCTTGCTGCTGGCCGAGGAGGTGTGGCTGGCAAGGTCATCCTTTTCGCAAAGGAACACCGACAGGCCGCGTCCGGCCGCGTCGGCGGCGATGCCGACGCCATTAATGCCGCCACCGATGACGACGACATCATAGATTTCGGCAAGGGTGGGAGCATTGGACTGGGACACGGCACGGCCTCTCGAAAGTCGTTTGATATCTTTTCTGAATATTAATGTTCACATTCGAAAATGTTAGCCGAACAAAAAGCCCGCCACCAGTGGCTTTTCATAGAAAATACTGATCGGATGACAAACAAGTGAAAAATTTCGAACATTGACGCCGCCACCGGGTGCAGTGGCGGATCGAGGCGGGATCAGACGACTTCGAGGCGGATCTTGTGCTGGTTGAGCAATTGGGTGAGGGCACTGACCGGTGCCTGGTCGGTCACCAGGCAGTCGATCAGGCTGATCGGGCCCAGGCGTACCATGGCGTTGCGCCCGAACTTGCTGGAGTCGGCAGCGAGGATTACCTGGCGCGCGTTGGCGATGATCGCCTGGGATACGCGTACTTCCTGGTAATCGAAGTCCAGCAGGCTGCCGTCCTCGTCGATGCCGCTGATGCCGACCAGGGCGAAGTCCACCTTGAACTGATTGATGAAATCGACACTGGCCTGGCCGACCACGCCACCGTCGCGGCGCACGTTGCCGCCGGCCAGTTGCACCTCGAAATCGTCCTTGGCGCTGAGGATCGACGCTACATGCAGGTTGTTGGTGATGATCTTCAGGTGGCTGTGGTTGAGCAGCGCACGGGCGATGGATTCGGTAGTGGTGCCGATATTGATGAACAGCGAGGCATGGTCGGGAATCTGCCGCGCCACGGCTTCGGCGATGCGCTGCTTCTCGTCGCGCATCTGGTCGGCCCGCATGGCATAGGCGGTGTTCTCGATACTGGAGTCGTAGGCCGCGCCACCGTGATAACGGCGTAGCAGATTGACCTCCGCCAGCTGGTTGATATCGCGGCGGATGGTTTGCGGAGTGACGACGAACAACTGCGCCATTTCCTCGATGCTGACGTAGCCGCGTTCACGGACCAGTTCGAGAATTTGCTGTTGGCGTGGAGGCAGATTCATGGGCGTCCTTTGGGGCAGCCGAAAGATTCTGCAATGATGCCGGAGGAAGGTGCCGGGGACCAGCCTGAAGGCGGCCTCGGCGTGGCTTGCAGCGCAGTCGGAACTGCGCCGCAGTGCTGAAACGTTATTCCTCGTGCGGTTCCCAGTCACGGGTACGATCGACTGCCTTGAGCCAGCCGCTGTAGAGCTTTTCTTTCGCCGCTTCGTCCAGTTGCGGGGTGAACTCCCGCTCGATCAGCGCCTTGCCGCGCAACTCGTCCAGGCCGCTCCAGAAACCGCAGGCCAGGCCTGCCAGGTAGGCGGCGCCCAGGGCAGTGGTTTCGCGCATTTGCGGACGCTCGACGCAGGTGCCGAGAATGTCTGCCTGGAACTGCATCAGGAAGTTGTTGGCCACCGCGCCACCGTCCACGCGCAGGGCGCTGAGGCGCTGGCCGCAGTCTTGCTGCATGGCATCGAGAACGTCGCGGGTCTGGTAGGCGATGGATTCCAGGGCGGCGCGGATGATGTGATCGACCTTGACCCCGCGGGTCAGGCCGAACAGCGCGCCGCGCGCATACGGATCCCAGTAGGGCGCGCCAAGGCCGGTGAAGGCCGGCACCAGGTACACGCCGTTGCTGTCCTTGACCTTGCTGGCGAAGTACTCGGTGTCATGGGCGTCGTTGACGATCTTGAGTTCGTCGCGCAGCCATTGCACGGTGGAGCCGCCGTTGAACACTGCACCTTCCAGCGCGTAGGCCACTTCGCCGCGCGGGCCGCAGGCGATGGTGGTCAACAGGCCGTGGGACGACTGCACGGCCTTCTCGCCGGTGTTCATCAGCAGGAAGCAGCCAGTACCGTAGGTGTTCTTGGCCTGGCCGGGCTCCACGCACATCTGGCCGAACAGCGCGGCCTGCTGGTCACCGGCGATACCGGCGATGGCGATGTTGCTCTTGGTATAGCCGTAGATTTCCGAAGAGGGACGTACCGGCGGCAGCATCTGTTTCGGGATGCCCAGCACTTCGAGCATCCTTTCGTCCCATTGCAGGGTATGGATGTTGAACAGCATGGTCCGCGAGGCGTTGGTGTAGTCGGTGACATGCACCTTGCCGCCGGAGAATTTCCAGATCAGCCAGGTATCGACGGTACCAAACAGCAGCTCGCCGCGCTCGGCACGCTCGCGCACGCCCTCGACGTTGTCGAGGATCCACTTCAGCTTGGTTCCGGAGAAGTACGGGTCGGTGACCAGGCCGGTGGTTTCGCGGATGTAGTCCTGCAGGCCGTCGCGCTTGAGCTGCTCGCAGATCTCGGTGCTGCGCCGGCACTGCCAGACGATGGCGTTGTACACCGGGCGCCCGGTTTCCTTGTCCCAGACCACGGTGGTTTCGCGCTGGTTGGTGATACCGATGGCAGCCACCTGGTCATGGCTGATGCCGGCCTGGGCCAAGGCCTCGACCATGGTCGCACTCTGGGTGGCGAAGATTTCCATCGGATCGTGCTCGACCCAGCCGGCTTGCGGATAGTGCTGGGCGAACTCGCGCTGGGAGGTCCCGACGACGTTGGCGTCACGGTCGAAGATGATGGCCCGCGAACTGGTCGTGCCCTGGTCGAGGGCAATGATGTAGTTCTTGTTCTGAAGGTCGGTCATGTCGTTGGCCTTGCAGTGAATAGGGTTGGAGTCAGGGGTCGCTGATCAGGACGCCTGGGTCTTGCCTTGAGCGGTGTCGTCGCTCGCGGCGGTGGCCGCAGCGGGGCTCGGCAGGCTGCGGGAGAACACGCCGCGGTACAGCGCGGCGCCAAGACTGGCTCCCATGATCGGCGCGAAAACCGGAACGAGGAAGTAGGGAATCTCGCGACCGCCGGTAAAGGCGACTTCGCCCCAACCGGCGAGGAAGGTCATCAGCTTGGGCCCGAAATCACGAGCCGGGTTCATCGCGAAGCCGGTCAGCGGGCCCATGGCGCTACCGATCACGGCGATCAGCAAGCCGATCAGCAGCGGGGCCAGCGGGCCGCGGGGCAGGCCATTGTTGTCGTCGGTCAGGGCCATGATCACGGCCATGAGGATGGCGGTGATCACCACTTCGACGAGGAAGGCCTGGCCGGTGGACAGGGCCGGATGCGGGTAGGTGGAAAACACCGAGGCCAGCTCGAGGCTGGCCTGGCTGCCACGGACCATGGCATGGGTCTGTTCGTAATCGAAGAACAGGTTGCTGTAAAGCGCGTATACGAGCGCCGCACCGCAGAAGGCGCCGGCGACCTGAGCGAGGATATAGAAGGGCAGTTTGCCTTTTTCGAAACCGGCGAACAGGCACAGGGCGATGCTCACTGCCGGGTTCAGGTGCGCGCCGGAAATCCCGGCGGTCAGGTAGATCGCCATGCTTACGCCGATCCCCCAGATGATGCTGATTTCCCAGAGGCCGAAGCTGGCACCCGCGACCTTGAGCGCGGCCACGCAACCGGTGCCGAAGAAGATCAGCAGCGCGGTGCCGAAGAATTCCGCCAGGCATTGGCTGGATAACGTCGGTTGTTGTAGAGCAGTCGTCATTCGATACCTCGGTTCTTGTTGTTGTGAGGCGCAGTGAGCGCTCGACGGAAAGCCCGGCGGAAATCCCCATTTCCGGTCAGGCGGGGGGTGGACATGCACCTTATAAGGGCAGCTATATTCAGAAACGAAAAAATATAGACAAGAAACGCTGATGTCAAAGGTCGAAAGCGAACCATGATTCATAAACTGACTGGCGGCCCACATGTCGTCCGGGCCTTGTCCTACAAGCCGATGGTTGTATGTCGGGATTTGTCCTACAGTAGCCAGCGAATCGAAACCGAACATCGCTGTTGGAGCCTTGCATGACCCCTGCTCTCGATCTGTTGAAGAAGGTGCGCGCCGAACATCGCATTCACAGTTACGAACACGACCCCAAGGCCGCTTCCTACGGCCTCGAGGCGGCTGAAAAGCTGAATTTGAATCCGCAGCAGGTGTTCAAGACGCTGCTGGCGGCAACCGAGAAGGGCGAATTGCTGGTAGCGGTGGTACCGGTGGTGGGGACGCTGGACCTGAAGGCGCTGGCACAGGCTGCCGGGGCGAAGAAGTGCGAAATGGCGGATCCGGCGGCGGCGCAGCGTTCAACCGGCTACCTGGTTGGGGGAATCAGCCCACTGGGTCAGAAGAAACGTCTGAGGACTTTTATCGACAAATCCGCAGAGGATTTTCCGACCATCCACGTCAGTGCCGGGCGTCGGGGGTTGGAAGTGGAACTGGCGGCGGGGGTGCTGGCGGAGCATACCCAAGGGAAGTTTGCGGCGATCGGGAAAGAATAGAAGCGTGAGCGTTGTGCTATCCCTGTGGGAGCTGGCTTGCCAGCGATTTGGTTAGACCTGACAACATCATTGCTCAGGCCGGCCTCATCGCTGCGGTGCGGCGGTCCGACAAGCCAGCTCCCACAGGGACCGAGTCAGCTTGAACTGTACCGGCGAACGCCGTTCTCGCCGGCAGGCAGCCTGGCCTCGACACTGCCCGACGCCGCAAACAGCACCAGGTGATCCGCCGCCACCGAGATCCCCACCTCCTGGCTAATTTGATAGTCCAGATGACTCGGGAAAATCGCCTCCAGTTGCGTACCGGTAGCCAGTTGCAGCCGGTACAGGGTCGAAGCCCCCTGGAAACTCTTGCCGATGACCTGCGCGTTCAGCGCGCTCCCTGGGGCATGCACGATATCGTCAGGCCGCAGCAGCACATCCACCGCGCTACCCACCGGCAGGGTATAGGCGCGATTGCCACGCAGTTCACCCAGTTCGGTCTGTACGGTTTCCGGGCTGAGCAACTGGCCGCGGATGAAGTAACCCTGGCCGATGAAGCTGGCCACGAACGGCGTGGCCGGCTCGTGATAAAGGTTGTAGGGCGTATCCCATTGCTCCAGCCGGCCTTCCTTGAACACGCCGACATGGTCGCTGACGGCAAAGGCCTCCTCCTGGTCATGGGTGACCAGGATCGCGCTGGTGCCACGGCTCTTGAGGATGTCGCGAACTTCATGGCTGAGGCGCCGGCGCAGTTCGACGTCGAGGTTGGAGAAGGGTTCGTCGAGCAGCAGCAACTGCGGCTCTGGCGCCAGGGCGCGAGCCAGGGCGACCCGTTGCTGCTGGCCGCCGGACAGTTCATGGGGGTAGCGCCCGCCAAGGCCGCCGAGCTTGACCAGTTCCAGCATCTCCTTGACCACGTCCTGCTGGCGCGGATGCTTGCCGATGCCGAAGGCGACGTTCTGCGCCACGGTCAGGTGCGGAAACAGGGCGTAGTCCTGGAATACCATGCCGATCCGGCGCTTTTCCGGGGCCAGGGTGAACCCTGCCCTGGAAATTACCTCGCCTGCCAGGCTGATCTCGCCGTCATGCACCGGCTCGAAGCCAGCGATGGCGCGCAGGGTGGTGGTCTTGCCGCACCCCGAGGAGCCCAGCAGGCAACCGATGTCGCCGGCATTGAGGTGAAGGTTGAGGTTCTGGACGATGCGCGCCTCGCCATAGCCGCAGGCGAGGTTGCGCAGGTTGAGCAACAGAGGCTGACTCATGCGTGGTGATAGGCCGGTTCGACAAGGAATTCGAGAAGTGCCTTCTGGGCATGCAGGCGGTTTTCCGCTTGGTCCCAGGCAACGGCACGCGGATCGTCGAGTACGTCCATGCTGATCTCCTCGCCGCGGTGGGCGGGCAGGCAGTGCATGAACAGTACGTCGGCAGCGGCCAGGTCGAGCAGTTCGCGGGTTACCTGGTACGGCGCGAAATGCTCCAGGCGGCGGGCGGTTTCGTCTTCCTGGCCCATGGAGGTCCAGACGTCGGTGCTGACCAGGTGGGCGCCGCGCACGGCGTCTTTAGGATCGCGGACGATCTGCACGCGGTCACCGGCCTGGGCGACGAAGCGCGGATCCGGCTCGTAGCCTTCAGGGCAGGCGACGCGCAGTTGGAAGTCGAACTGGATGGCCGCTTCTATATAGCTGTTGCACATGTTGTTGCCGTCGCCGATCCAGGCCACGGTCTTGCCCTGGATCGAGCCGCGATGCTCGAGGAAGGTCTGCATGTCGGCCAGCAACTGGCACGGGTGCAGGTCGTCGGACAGGCCGTTGATCACCGGCACGCGGGAGTTGGCGGCGAATTCGGTCAAGGTGCTGTGGGCAAAGGTGCGGATCATCACGGCATCGAGCATGCGCGACATGACGATGGCGCAGTCGCCGATCGGCTCGCCGCGGCCCAGCTGGGTGTCGCGCGGGGAGAGGAAGATCGCCTGGCCACCAAGCTGGATCATGCCGGCCTCGAAGGACAGCCGGGTACGCGTCGAGGACTTCTCGAAGATCATGCCCAGCACGCGATTTTTCAGGGGCTCGAAGAGTACGCCGCGGTTACGCAGGTCTTTCAGCTCGATCCCTCGGCGGATCACACTGACCAGTTCATCGGCGGTGAAATCCATCAGGGAGAGAAAGTGCCTAGCGCTCATCATTGACTACCTTTTTGCAACAGACCGCAGATCAGCCAATACCGGTTTTCGGAAACACGGATGAGACCTGCGGCGTAAGCCGCACGGGGCGACGAAATAGGGGAAGGCGCAATACTATAATTAAATGTCGCGTCTTACCAAGTGGGGGCTGCCTCGACGGTCTTGGTCGAATACAACGCGTGCCGTCTGTCTGCTCCTTTTTCAAGAGCAAGGGAGCTTTTTACACTGCCCCGGAAGGACTTTGCAACGCAAGGACGGGGCTTTGTCGGCCTCCTGGGACCATCGTCCAGGCTGATGGCGGAGAATTCACCGGGCGAAGATCGCTGGCGGCGTGGTAGGACCGGGGCCATAGTCGGGGACGGCACTCCCCCCCGATCCAGAACAAGAGGCGGCCATGACCAAGACCGTGCACCACCGAGCCTGTCACCTGTGCGAGGCCATCTGCGGCCTGACCTTCGAACTCGACACCGACGACAGCGGCGCGCCGCGCATCGCCTCGATCAAGGGCGATCCCCAGGACAGTTTCAGCCGCGGGCACATCTGCCCCAAGGCGGTGGCCCTGCAGGATATCCAGAATGATCCCAACCGCCTGCGCGGCCCGGTCGTGCGGGTTGGCGAGCAATGGCTTCCAATTCCTTGGGACGAAGCCTTCGAGCTGGCTGCGCGCAAGCTTCACGAGATCCAGCAGCGCCACGGACAGAACGCCGTGGCGGTGTACCAGGGCAATCCCAGCGTGCACAACTATGGGCTGATGACCCACAGCAACTATTTTCTCGGCCTGCTGAAGACCCGCAACCGCTTTTCCGCGACCTCCGTCGACCAGTTGCCCCATCACCTGAGCAGCTACCTGATGTACGGCCACGGCCTGCTGCTGCCCATCCCGGATATCGACCACACCGACTTCATGCTGATCCTCGGCGGCAACCCGCTGGCGTCCAATGGCAGCATCATGACCGTGCCGGATGTCGAGAAACGCCTGAAGGCCTTGCAAGGGCGCGGCGGCAAGCTGGTGGTCGTCGACCCGCGGCGCAGCGAGACGGCGGCCATGGCCGACCAGCACCTGTTCGTTCGTCCGGGCGGTGATGCGGCGTTGCTTTGCGGGCTGCTCAATACGCTGTTCGAAGAGGGGCTTGCCCGTGCCAGTCATCTGCCGGTCAGTGGCCTGGATGAGGTGCGGGCGGCGTTGCAACCGTTCACCCCGGAAGTGATGAGCCTGCTGTGCGGTATCGATGCGAGCCTGATACGCCAGCTCGCGCGGGATTTCGCAGCGGCCGACAAGGCGGTCTGCTACGGACGCATGGGCGTGTCTACCCAGGCCTTCGGCACGCTGTGCCAATGGCTGGTGCAACTGATCAATCTGGTCAGTGGCAATCTCGACAGGGTCGGCGGCGCGCTGTGCACCGAGCCTGCGGTGGACCTGGTGGCATCCACTGGCGGCGGGCATTTCAATGTCTGGCAGAGCCGGGTATCCGGATTGCCGGAATATGGCGGCGAGTTGCCCGTTGCGGCGTTGGCCGAGGAAATGCTCACCGAAGGCGAGGGGCAGGTACGTGCCCTGGTCACGGTGGCCGGCAACCCGGTGCTGTCGACGCCCAATGGCCGACAACTGGAGCAGGCGCTGGACGGGCTGGAGTTCATGCTCAGCGTCGATCTCTATATCAACGAGACCACGCGTTATGCCGATCTCATCCTGCCCTCCACCTCGGCACTGGAAAACGATCACTACGACACCACCTTCAACCTGTTCGCGGTGCGCAACGTCACCCGCTTCAACCGGGCCATCCTGCCCAAGCCGCAAGGTGCGTTGCACGATTGGGAAATCTTCGTCGGCCTGGCCGAGGCGTTTGCGCGTATCGCCGGCAAGCCGCTGAAACCGACCATCCCCCCGGCGAACATCATCGACATGGGGCTGCGTGGCGGGCGTTATGGTGAAGGCTCGCCATACGACCTGTCGTTGAAAACCCTTGACCAGCATCCCCACGGCATCGATCTCGGGCCGTTGCAGCCAAACCTGGCGGCGCGGCTCAAGACCGAGAGCAAGACCATCGAAGCGGCGCCTGCTGCGCTGCTGGCCGACCTTCAGCGCTTCGCCGCACAACAGCCGCCAAGTGCTGCACAACTGCTGCTCATCGGACGTCGGCATGTGCGCAGCAACAACTCCTGGATGCACAACTTCCATCGTCTGGTCAAAGGCAAGCCGCGTCATCAATTGCTGATGCACCCTCAGGACCTCGCCGGACGTCAGTTGCAGGATGGTCAGCGTGTACGGGTAACCTCGCGGGTCGGCAGCATCGAGGTGGAGGTAATGGCCAGCAGCGACATGATGCCCGGGGTGGTCAGTCTTCCCCATGGTTTCGGTCATGCCCGTCCGGGAGTGCTGCTCGACATCGCCAGCACCCAGCTCGGTGCCAGTGCCAACGACCTGACGGATGATCGATTGATCGATGCGCTTTCGGGCAACGCGGTGCTCAACGGCGTGCCGGTGGAAGTGGTTGCCGCTTGATCGTCGGCAATGCCGAGCGTCGTGCACGGCTTTCCGATACAATGCGCCACCGTGCCGACAAACCAGGTCGGAAAGTCCAGCCGAGGTGCTTCATGGATATCATCGAAACAATCAAAGAGCAGATCGCTAACAACACCATTCTGCTGTACATGAAAGGCTCGCCGAATGCGCCGCAGTGCGGTTTCTCGGCAAAAGCGGCGCAAGCCGTGATGGGTTGCGGCGAGAAGTTCGCCTATGTCGACATCCTGCAGAACCCGGAAATCCGCGCCAACCTGCCGAAGTACGCCAACTGGCCGACCTTCCCGCAACTGTGGGTGGCGGGTGAACTGGTCGGCGGCAGTGACATCATGACCGAGATGTTCCAGAAGGGTGAGCTGCAGACCCTGATCAAGGACGCAGCCGCGAAGGCCAAGGCTTCCGAAGCCTGATTGCCTGGCAACATCAAAAAGCCCCGCGAATGCGGGGCTTTTCATTTCTGTGTTGCTCTTCAGGACCTCATCGCTGGCAAGCCAGCTCTCATCAAACAAATCCCAACCCATTGATTTTTAATCATAAAAATCAGGCCGCGACCAGCTGTAATCCCAGCTTCCGAGCTTTGCGTTGCAGGGCTCGGAGCTGGCGATCCTGGCTTCTGGCCTCGAATTCAGCCAGCCCTTGCTCTACATAAGCCTGCTTCTTGGTAAGCATCGAGTAGATCAAGCGCGCAAGCTGATGTGCCGTTGCCTTGATCGCACAGCTCGTGTCCATACGGGTCAGTCTCGCTCGGTGCGAAGCACCGATAAATCCTTTGTCGTTTCGTGCATTTGAGGCGGCTTGCTTCAAGGCCTGACCTGCGTGGTTGTGAATCTTCGGCCCAGAGCCTGATAAGGCTCTCCCGCCCGATATTCGTGTGGGCGGAGCAAGGCCGAGCCATGAACAAAACTGCTGTGATGTCGAGAAGCGGGAAAGATCAGCA
>NZ_JAOECN010000024.1:0-84234 GCF_029836855.1 Pseudomonas sp. GD04058 | reverse complement strand
TTATGCAGGTAGGGGTTTTGTCTTTCCGGCTTCCCCACAAACCCGAGCGGCGCACTAGAATAGACCTCGACGCCGTCATTCAGAATTTTCCTATGTCCGATCCTGCCGACTCCCGGCCGCTTGCCAATCTGCCGCTGGACGAACTGGTGGCCTGCCACGAGTGCGATCTGCTGATGCGCAAGCCTGTACTCAAGCGCGATGAGAAGGCCGTGTGCCCCCGTTGTGGCTATGAGCTGTATGCCCACCGGCATAAGGTCGTAGAGCGCAGCCTTGCCCTGGTCCTCGCGGCATTGATGCTTTATGTCCCGGCGAACTTCCTGCCAATCATGCAGCTCCATTTGTTGGGGCAGAATTCGGACGACACCGTCTGGAGTGGCGTGCTCGGCCTCTACGATTCCGGGATGCGTGGCGTTGCCGTGGTGGTATTTCTCTGCAGCATGGCAATTCCGCTACTTAAGTTGCTATGCCAGCTTGCCGTGTTGTTGAGCATTCGCTGGAATGTCGGAAGAGGCTATGGCCTGCTGCTCTACCGTATTTATCACCATCTACGTGACTGGGGCATGCTCGAGGTCTACTTCATGGGTGTGCTGGTAGCTATCGTCAAGCTGGTGGACCTGGCCGAACTGAGTCTGGGTCTTGGGCTTTTGTGCTTTATCAGTCTTTTGCTCGTCCAGGTGTGGTTGGAAATAGTCATGTCGCCACACCAGATCTGGGTGGCGTTGTCGGGAGAAGACCTGCATGCGGGCGATTGATGCCGGGATCCTTATTTGTTGCGAGTGTCATGAGCTCAACCGCCAGCAGCCTGAGTCCAGTTCACAGGTGTGTACCCGCTGCGGTGCGATCGTGCATGCCCGCCGTCCCAATAGTCTTGTCCGTACCTGGGCGTTGCTGATTACCGCGGCGATTCTTTATATTCCGGCAAACGTATTGCCCATCATGACCGTCAGTACCCTGGGGCAGGGTAGCCCCGACACCATCATGTCCGGGGTCATCACCTTGATGAAGCACGGCATGCTGCCGATCGCGGCTGTCGTATTCATCGCCAGTATCCTGGTGCCCACCTTCAAGCTGGTCGGTATCGCCCTGCTGCTCTATTCGGTGCAGCGCCACCAGCCGCTATCCGCTCGGCAGCGCATCCTGATGTACCGCTTCATCGAGTTCATCGGGCGGTGGTCAATGCTGGATATCTTCGTCATTGCGATTCTCGTCGCGGTGGTGAATTTCGGACGCATTGCCAGCGTCGAAGCCAACCTGGGCGCCGTCGCCTTTGCCAGCGTGGTGATACTGACGATGCTCGCGGCAGTAACTTTCGATCCCCGTCTGATCTGGGATAACACGGAGTCGGATGACGACCATGAGTGACGATTTGCCTACGGCTAGAACCCGCCCAGCTTCGAACTGGTCGGCTATCTGGATTTTGCCCCTGATCGCCCTGGTCATTGGTGGCTGGCTTGGCTGGCAGGCCTACCGGGACTCGGGGGTAAATATCGAGGTCCGCTTCAAGAGTGGAGACGGCATCGTCGCCAACAAGACCGAAGTGGTCTACAAAGGGATGCCGGTCGGTAAGGTCAAGAGCCTGGTCCTGGATGCCAAGGGTAGCGATGCGGGAGTGGTCGCCACCATTGAAATGAATCCCGCTGCAGAGCCTCATCTGCTGACCAATACGCGCTTCTGGCTGGTCAAGCCCAGCGTCACGCTCGCGGGTATCACGGGTCTGGAGACCCTGGTTTCGGGTAACTATATTGCCGTCAGCCCGGGCGATGGCGAGCCGACCAAATATTTCGTCGCCTTGCCGGAAGCGCCGCCGCTGTCCGATAGCGAGCCAGGCCTGCACCTGACTCTGAAGGCCGATCGCCTCGGCTCGCTCGACCGTGATAGTCCAGTGTTCTACAAGCAGATCCAGGTGGGTCGGGTGAAGAGCTATCGTCTGGCCGAAGACCAGGGAACGGTTGAGATCAAGGTCTTCATCGAGCCAGCCTATGCCTCGCTGGTGCGCAAGCACACGCGGTTCTGGAATGCCAGCGGGGTCAGTGTCGACGCCAGTCTGTCGGGGGTCAAGATTCGCAGCGAGTCCCTGGCCAGCATTGTTGCCGGCGGTATCGCCTTTGCCACGCCGGAATACCGCAAGGACAGCCCGCCCACGGATCCGAGCCTGCCGTTCCGCCTTTACGAAGACTTCGATGCGGCCCAGGCCGGCATCCGGGTGAAGGTCAAGCTGAGCGACTTCGAAGGTTTACAGGCCGGTCGCACGCCAGTGATGTACAAGGGTATCCAGGTCGGTACGCTGAAAGCGCTGAAGGTCGAGTCCGATCTTAACAGTGCTATGGCCGAACTGACCCTCGATCCCCTGGCCGAGGACTACCTGGTGCAGGGCACCCAGTTCTGGGTGGTCAAGCCGTCGATTTCCCTTGCGGGCATCACCGGCCTTGAGGCCTTGGTCAAGGGTAATTACATCGCGGTACGGCCGGGCGACAAGGGCGCCTCGCCGCAGCGCGAGTTCGAGGCCCGGGCCAAGGCGCCACCTCTCGATCTCAAGTCGCCTGGCCTGCATCTCGTGCTGTTCACCGAAAATCTCGGATCGCTGGAAGTCGGCAGCCCTATCCTTTACCGCCAGGTGAAGGTTGGTACCGTGCAGAGTTACCAGTTCTCCCGTAAACACCAGAAGCGTCTGCTGATCGGTGTGCATATCGAGCCGGAGTATGCCGGCCTGGTCAACGGCTCGACGCGGTTCTGGAATGCCAGTGGCATTACGCTCACGGGCGGCTTGTCGGGCATCCAGATCAAGAGCGAGTCGCTGCAAAGCCTGATGGCGGGCGGTATTTCCTTCGATACCCCGACGCCCAACGTCCCGCTCAAGCGCCGGATACCTACCTTCCGCCTGCATGAAAGCCAGGAGGCAGCCAATCTTTCGGGTATCCCGATTACGATCAAGGTTGCCGACGCCGATGGTTTGAAAGTCGGCACGCCGATTCGATTCAAGGGGCTGGATGTCGGCAAGATCGAGGCCGTCGATCTTAGTGCCGATTTGCAGTCGGTGCTGCTCAAGGCGCGGATTACCGAGGTCCCCGAACGTATCGCTCGAGTAGGTACGCAGTTCTGGGTGGTCAAGCCGGCGTTGGGGATCGTCAAGACGGAGAACCTTGGCACCCTGATAACCGGACAATACCTGGAGGTTCAGCCGGCAGCCCAGAACAAGGGGCCGCAGCGCGAGTTCACGGCCCTGCTGGAGGCGCCACAAGTCATCGGGCCGCCGGAAGGCCTGGCACTGGTCTTGAGTGCGCCGAGGCGTGGTTCGATCAAGCCGGGGGTGCCGGTGACCTATCGGGAGATCCCCGTAGGCAAGGTGACGGGCTTCGAGCTGGGGCAGACCGCTGATCGCGTGCTCATCCATATCCTGATCGAGCCGCGATACGCAGCTCTGGTTCGCGGTGGCAGCCGGTTCTGGAATACCAGCGGCTTTGGTTTCGAGTTCGGTTTGATCAAGGGCGCGACGATCCGGACCGAGTCCCTGGAAACCATGATCCAGGGGGGGATCGCCTTCGCCACGCCGGAAGGCGAGCAGATGGGCAAGCCTGCCCTGCCGCAGCAGACCTTCGCCTTGTTCGAAAAGGCCGAAGATGAATGGCTGCAGTGGGCGCCGAAGATTCCTATCGGCAAGTAACCAGGCGGGCCCGGGTGCATGAAGCGTCCGGGCCTCTTTCAACTAGCGATGGAAGAAATCGCAGGCAATAAAAAACCGACCCTGAGGTCGGTTCTTTAACAAGCTTGTCGCTTAGGCAGCAGCTTTCAGCGCCTTGATGTGGCCATTCAGACGGCCTTTATGGCGAGCAGCCTTGTTCTTGTGGATGATGCCCTTGTCGGCCATACGGTCGATTACAGGCACAGCCAGGATGTAAGCAGCTTGCGCTTTTTCGGCGTCTTTTGCGTCGATGGCCTTGACTACATTCTTGATGTAGGTACGAACCATGGAACGCAGGCTGGCGTTGTGGCTGCGACGCTTCTCAGCCTGTTTTGCACGTTTTTTGGCGGAAGGTGAGTTGGCCACCGTCGAGCTCCTCGAAAGACTTGGTAAATAGCAAACAAAATAGGCCGCGAATCATGCCGATGAGTTGACTGCTTGTCAAGGCCACGAGCGGGGTTCCGCTCGGCGGTCATTCTCTCCATCGGGATGATTCCCTTCTGGTGCACGACCTGTAAACTCGGGAGCTTTTGCGCTGCCTGTTTTGCGCGGCGCGCATTATTGCACATTCAAATGGCGTTCGGCCTGCACTTCATCCCACGACGTGAAAAACTTTCGATGAATCTCCTCAAATCCTTGGCTGCGGTCAGTTCCATCACCATGGTGTCGCGGGTTCTGGGCTTCGTCCGTGACACCATCCTGGCGCGCATCTTCGGCGCTGGCGTGGCCACCGACGCCTTCTTCATCGCCTTCAAGCTGCCCAACCTGCTGCGTCGGATCTTCGCCGAGGGCGCCTTTTCCCAGGCGTTCGTACCGATTTTGGCCGAATACAAGACCCAGCAGGGGGAGGAGGCGACCCGCACCTTCGTCGCCTACGTCGCTGGCTTGCTCACCCTGGTCCTGGCCCTGGTCACCGCACTTGGCGTGCTGGCTGCGCCCTGGATCGTCTGGGCCACTGCGCCGGGTTTCGTCGACAGTGCGGAGAAATTCCAGCTGACCACCGATCTGTTGCGCGTGACCTTTCCTTATATATTGCTGATCTCGCTGTCGTCCCTGGCAGGCGCGATCCTCAATACCTGGAACCGCTTCTCGGTCCCGGCCTTCGTGCCAACCCTGCTCAACGTCGCGATGATCGTGTTCGCGCTGTTCCTCACGCCGTACTTCGATCCGCCGGTCATGGCCCTGGGGTGGGCCGTGCTGGTCGGCGGGGTGTTGCAGCTCGCCTTCCAGCTCCCCCATCTGAAAAAGATCGGCATGCTTGTGCTGCCGCGCCTGAATCTGCGCGATACCGGCGTCTGGCGCGTGCTGAAGCAGATGTTACCGGCCATCCTGGGGGTTTCGGTCAGCCAGATCTCGCTGATCATCAACACCATCTTCGCCTCCTTCCTGGTGGCCGGCTCCGTGTCCTGGATGTATTACGCCGATCGCCTGATGGAATTGCCCTCCGGCGTGCTTGGCGTCGCCTTGGGTACCATCCTCCTGCCGACCCTGGCCAAGACCTACGCCAACAAGGACCGCCAGCAATACTCGCAGATTCTCGACTGGGGCCTGCGCCTGTGCTTCCTGCTGGTGCTGCCCTGTTCCCTGGCCCTGGCGATTCTGTCCGAGCCGCTGACCGTGGCCTTGTTCCAATATGGCAAGTTCGGCGCCTTCGATGCACAGATGACCCAGCGCGCGCTGATTGCCTATTCGGTGGGTCTGCTTGGCATCATCATGATCAAGGTCCTGGCCCCTGGCTTCTATGCCCAGCAGAACATCCGTACGCCAGTGAAGATCGCCCTGTTTACCCTGGTGTCGACGCAATTGCTCAACCTGGTGTTCATCGGCCCGTTGCAGCATGCCGGTCTGGCCCTGGCGATCAGTGTCGGTGCCTGCCTCAACGCAGGCCTGTTGTACTGGAAACTGCGCCAGCAGCGCCTGTTCGAGCCGCAGCCTGGCTGGACCGCTTTCCTGGTCAAGCTGGTGATCGCGGTGTTGCTGATGTGCGCCGTGCTGCTGGTCGGCATGCAGTTCATGCCACCCTGGGCACAAGGGGAGATGCCGATGCGCTTCCTGCGCCTGGGAGGACTGATTGTCGCAGGCGTCGTGACTTATTTTGGCTGCCTGTTCCTGTTCGGCTTCCGCCCCCGGGACTTCGCCCGCAAGGCCCTGCACTGACGGGCGGCGCAGGTCAGGCGTCGGTTTGGTGAAATCGGCGTGCTGGCGAGGTGCTGTTGCCTGTCGTCGGCGCCCGGGTATGGTTATAATCGACCACTTTATGAGCAAGAAGCGCGTTATGCAGCTGGTTCGAGGCCTTCAAAACCTTCGCCCCCGGCATCGGGGCTGTGTTGCTACCATTGGCAACTTCGACGGAGTTCATCGCGGTCACCAGGCCATCCTGGCGCGACTGCGCGAGCGTGCGGTGGAGTTGGGCGTGCCCAGCTGCGTGGTGATTTTCGAGCCGCAGCCGCGCGAGTACTTTGCCCCGGAAACCGCCCCGGCACGCCTGGCACGCCTGCGTGACAAGGTTGCCCTGCTTGCCGCGGAAGGGGTCGATCGGGTCCTGTGCCTGGCCTTCAACCAGCGCTTGAGCAAGCTTGGCGCCGACGAGTTCGTCGAGACCATCCTGGTCGACGGCCTCGGCGTGAAGCATCTGGAGGTCGGCGACGACTTCCGCTTCGGCTGCGACCGCCTCGGCGACTTCGCCTTCCTGCAGGACGCCGGCCAGCGCTACGGTTTCACTGTCGAAGCGGCGCGGACGGTCGAGCTGGATGGCCTGCGGGTCAGCAGCACCCAGGTCCGCGATGCCCTGGCCGCGGCGGACTTCGCCCTGGCCGAGCGCCTGCTGGGGCGGCCGTTCCGTATCGGCGGGCGGGTCCTGCATGGGCAGAAGCTGGCCCGGCAGTTGGGTACGCCCACCGCCAACGTACAACTCAAGCGCCGTCGCGTGCCACTGAGCGGGGTCTACCTGGTCAGTGTGCAGATCGACGGCAAGGTGTGGCCGGGTGTCGCCAATATTGGCGTGCGTCCCACCGTCGCCGGCGACGGTAGCGCCCACCTCGAAGTGCATTTGCTGGATTTCGCCGGTGATCTGTATGGCCGGCGCCTGACGGTGGAATTCCACCACAAGCTGCGTGAAGAGCAGCGCTTCGCCTCCCTGGAGGCGCTCAAGTCGGCGATCGATGCGGATATCGCCGCCGCTCGTGCCCATTGGCACGCTCAACCGCTAACCAAGAGCCTGAAATGACCGACTATAAAGCCACGCTAAACCTTCCGGACACCGCCTTCCCCATGAAGGCCGGCCTGCCACAGCGCGAACCGCAGATCCTGCAGCGTTGGGACAGTATTGGCCTGTACCGGAAGCTGCGCGAGATTGGCAAGGATCGTCCTAAGTTCGTCCTGCACGACGGCCCTCCCTATGCCAACGGCAAGATCCACATCGGTCACGCGCTCAACAAGATCCTCAAGGACATGATCATCCGTTCGAAGACCCTGTCGGGCTTCGACGCGCCTTATGTTCCGGGCTGGGACTGCCACGGCCTGCCGATCGAGCACAAGGTCGAGGTCACCCATGGCAAGAACCTGACGGCGGACAAGACCCGCGAGCTGTGCCGTGCCTACGCTGCCGAGCAGATCGAAGGCCAGAAGGCCGAATTCATCCGCCTGGGCGTGTTGGGCGACTGGGACAACCCATACAAGACCATGAGCTTCGCCAACGAGGCCGGCGAAATCCGCGCCCTGGCGGAGATGGTCAAGCACGGCTTCGTGTTTAAGGGCCTGAAGCCGGTGAACTGGTGCTTCGATTGCGGTTCGGCCCTGGCCGAGGCCGAGGTCGAGTACGCCGACAAGAAATCCCAGACCATCGATGTCGCCTTCAAGGCGGTCGATGAAGACAAGCTGGCCGCCGCGTTCGGCCTGGCGTCCCTGGGCAAGCCGGCCTCCATCGTGATCTGGACCACCACCCCGTGGACCATCCCCGCCAACCAGGCGCTGAACATCCATCCGGAGTTCACCTATGCCCTGGTCGATGTCGGCGACAAGCTGTTGATCCTTGCCGAAGAGCTGGTCGAATCCTGCCTGAAGCGCTTCTCCCTGGAAGGTTCGGTCATCGCCACCGCCCCGGGTTCGGCCCTGGAACTGATCAATTTCCGTCACCCGCTGTACGATCGCCTGTCGCCGGTCTACCTGGCCGACTACGTCGAGCTGGGCGCCGGTACCGGCGTGGTCCACTCCGCCCCGGCCTACGGTGAAGACGACTTCGTCACCTGCAAGCGCTACGGCATGGTCAACGACGACATCCTCACGCCTGTGCAGAGCAACGGTGTCTACGTCGACTCGCTGGAGTTCTTCGGCGGCCAGTTCATCTGGAAAGCCAACCCGCATATCGTCGAGAAGCTGGCCGAAGTCGGTGCGCTGATGTTCACCGAGACCATCAGCCATAGCTACATGCACTGCTGGCGCCACAAGACCCCGCTGATCTACCGCGCCACCGCGCAGTGGTTCGTCGGCATGGACAAGCAGCCGAACAATGGCGACACCCTGCGCGCACGCGCCCTGAAGGCCATCGAAGACACCAAGTTCGTCCCGGCCTGGGGCCAGGCGCGCTTGCATTCGATGATCGCCAACCGTCCCGACTGGTGTATCTCGCGCCAGCGCAACTGGGGTGTGCCGATCCCGTTCTTCCTGCACAAGCAGACCGGCGAGCTGCACCCGCGCACCGTCGAGCTGATGGAGGAAGTGGCCAAGCGCGTCGAGCAGGAAGGCATCGAGGCCTGGTTCAAGATGGACGCCGCCGAGCTGCTCGGTGACGAGGCCGGCCAATACGACAAGATCGCCGACACCCTCGACGTCTGGTTCGACTCCGGTACCACCCACTGGCACGTGCTGCGTGGTTCGCACAATATCGGCCACGAGACCGGCCCGCGCGCCGACCTGTACCTGGAAGGTTCCGACCAGCACCGCGGCTGGTTCCATTCCTCGTTGCTGACCGGCTGCGCCATCGACAACCACGCGCCCTACCGCGAGCTGCTGACCCACGGCTTCACCGTTGACGAAAACGGTCGCAAGATGTCCAAGTCGCTGGGCAACACCATCGAGCCGCAGAAGGTCAACGACACCCTGGGTGCCGATATCCTGCGCCTGTGGGTATCTGCCACCGATTACTCGGGCGAGATGGCGGTTTCCGAGCAGATCCTGCAGCGCAGCGCCGATGCCTATCGTCGCATCCGCAACACCGCCCGCTTCCTGCTTTCCAACCTGTCCGGCTTCGACCCGGCCCGCGACCTGCTGCCGGCCGAAGACATGCTAGCGCTGGATCGCTGGGCCGTAGACCGCACCCTCCTGCTGCAACGCGAGCTGGAAGAGCACTACGGCGAATACCGCTTCTGGAACGTCTACTCGAAGATCCACAACTTCTGCGTGCAGGAGCTGGGCGGCTTCTACCTGGACATCATCAAGGACCGCCAGTACACCACCGGCGCCAACAGCGTTGCCCGTCGTTCCTGCCAGACCGCGCTGTACCACATCGCCGAAGCGCTGGTGCGCTGGATCGCGCCGATCCTGTCGTTCACCGCGGACGAGCTGTGGCAGTACCTGCCAGGCGAGCGCAACGAGTCGGTGATGCTCAACACCTGGTACCAGGGCCTTGCCGAGCTGCCGGAAGGCACCGAGCTGGATCGCGCCTACTGGGATCGCGTGATGGCGGTCAAGGCTGCCGTCAACAAGGAACTCGAGAACCAGCGTTCGGCCAAGGCCATCGGTGGCAACCTGCAGGCCGAAGTGACCCTGTTCGCCGACGAGGCCCTGGGCAACGACCTGACCAGGCTGGGCAACGAGCTGCGCTTCGTGCTGATCACCTCCGCTGCAAGCGTCGCGCCGTTCGTCGAAGCGCCTGCCGATGCCGTGGTCACCGAGGTTTCCGGCCTGAAGCTGAAGGTGGTCAAGTCCGCGCATGCCAAGTGCGGCCGTTGCTGGCACTTCCGCGCCGATGTCGGCATCAACCCGGAACATCCGGAAATCTGCGGTCGTTGCGTGGACAACATCAGCGGTAACGGCGAGGTGCGTCACTATGCCTAATGTGTCTGCGGGGCGGTTCGGCCGCCTCGCCTGGCTCTGGCTGAGCGCGCTGGTCCTGGTCCTCGACCAGGCCAGCAAGTTCCATTTCGAAAACTCGCTGAGCATGTACCAGCAGATCGTGGTCATTCCCGACTACTTCAGCTGGACCCTGGCCTACAATACCGGCGCCGCCTTCAGCTTCCTTGCCGACAGCTCCGGCTGGCAGCGCTGGCTGTTCGCCCTGATCGCCGTGGTGGTCAGTGCGGTGCTGGTGGTCTGGCTCAAGCGCCTGGGGCGCGGAGAGACCTGGCTGGCGATTGCCCTGGCCCTGGTCCTCGGGGGCGCATTGGGCAACCTGTACGACCGTATCGTGCTCGGCCACGTGATCGATTTCATCCTCGTGCACTGGCAGAACCGCTGGTACTTCCCGGCCTTCAACCTGGCCGACAGCGCCATTACCGTCGGTGCGGTGATGCTGGCGCTGGATATGTTCAAGAGCAAAAAGTCCGGAGAACCTGTCCATGAGTGACATCCGTATCGGCCAGAACACCGAAGTCACCCTGCACTTCGCCCTGCATCTGGAAAACGGCGATACCGTCGACAGTACCTTCGACAAGGCTCCGGCGGTGTTCAAGGTCGGCGATGGCAACCTGCTTCCCGGTTTCGAAGCGGCGATCTTCGGCTTCAAGGCCGGCGACAAGCGCAGCGTCACCGTGATCCCGGAAAACGCCTTCGGTCAGCCCAATCCGCAGAACGTGCAGATCATGCCGCGTTCGCAGTTCCAGGACATGGAGCTTTCCGAAGGCCTGCTGGTCATCTTCAACGATGCTGCCAACACTGAACTGCCCGGTGTGGTAAAGGCTTTCGACGATGCCCAGGTGACCGTCGATTTCAACCACCCACTGGCTGGCAAGACCCTGAACTTCGAGGTGGAAATCCTCGACGTGAAGGCCGTCTGAGCCGGGAGTCCCTCATGCAGATCAAACTCGCCAACCCTCGTGGCTTCTGTGCCGGCGTGGACCGGGCGATCGAAATCGTCAACCGTGCGCTGGAAGTCTTCGGGCCGCCGATCTATGTGCGTCACGAAGTGGTGCACAACAAGTTCGTCGTCGAAGACCTGCGCGCCCGCGGGGCCATCTTCGTCGAAGAGCTGGACCAGGTTCCGGACGACGTAATTGTCATCTTCAGTGCCCATGGTGTTTCCCAGGCCGTGCGCCAGGAGGCTGCCGGGCGCGGCCTGAAGGTGTTCGACGCCACCTGTCCGTTGGTGACCAAGGTGCATATCGAAGTCGCACGCTACAGCCGCGACGGCAAGGAATGCATCCTGATTGGCCATGCCGGGCACCCGGAAGTCGAAGGCACCATGGGCCAGTACGACGACAGCAATGGTGGCTCCATCTATCTGGTCGAAGACGAGGACGATGTTGCCAGGCTCGAGGTGCGCAACCCCGATAGACTGGCGTTCGTGACCCAGACTACGCTGTCGATGGACGACACCAGTCGCGTTATCGATGCCCTCCGCACGCGCTTCCCGAGCATCGGCGGGCCGCGCAAGGACGACATCTGCTACGCCACCCAGAACCGTCAGGATGCGGTGAAGCAGCTGGCCGACGAGTGCGACGTGGTGCTGGTGGTCGGCAGCCCGAACAGCTCCAACTCCAATCGCCTGCGCGAGTTGGCCGAGCGCATGTCCACCCCGGCCTACCTGATCGATGGTGCCGAGGATCTGCAGCGCAACTGGTTCGACGGTGTCGAGCGGGTCGGCATCACCGCCGGGGCTTCGGCGCCGGAAGTGCTGGTGCGTGGTGTGATCCAGCAACTGCGCGAGTGGGGAGCCAGCGGAGCGGAAGAGCTCGATGGCCGTGAGGAGAATGTTACCTTCTCCATGCCCAAGGAATTGCGGGTTCGTACAATCAGTTGATATCCCGGTTGCATAGCGGCTGGTCGGGTGGTGCATGCTCCACTCTGACCCGGCCGCTGGGCGACAGCCGGACCTGATACAGGCGTTCCTGTCCGGGCACCCCGCATACCAGCAGGGTGCCGGCCTGGAAGGCTCCTCTCTCGCGCAGTGGTGCGCCCAGTCCGCTGAATCGCACTCTCCGCGCGACCGGTTGATTACCGATCACCTTGATTCCACCCCTCATCGAATATTCTCGTAACAATGGCGTGCCTGCCTGTTCCGGCAGCATCTTCCAGCCTTTGCTCCAGTCATCCTCCAATGCTTGCAGCACGACCACCCGGTTGCGCAGCAACGCTTCGCTGCGTGTGGCGCGCAGTGCTTGGGCGAGGCTCTCGGCGACGGCCTGCTGTTGCAAGTCGTGGCTCATTTTTCCGTAGGCCGATGTTCCCAGCTGTGTCAGAAGGGCCAGTAGGCCGACTGCGAACAGCATCTGGATCAGTGTTACTCCCTGTTGCTTCATCGTGCGTTCCTCCCTGGAAGTGCTTCGCTTAGGTTCCTGCGTCGGGTCGGGTGATGTCGAGTCGGCCAGGGTTGCGTTTTGCCGGGGAAAGTTCGCAGGAGGCAGGTATGGCAGGGAAGCGACAGCAGGGGGTTACCCTGATCGAGGTGATGGTGGCGCAGGTGGTGCTGGCGCTTGGGCTGCTGGGAGCGGCGGGTCTGCAGTTGCGCTCGGTGCAAGGGACAGACAGTGCGCGAATGGTCAGCCAGGCGGCATTTATCGCTCATGGCATGCGGGAGCGAACGCGCTCGGTCCGCGGCGTCGATGGTCGCGATCAGGATGAGTTTCAGCGGCAGCTCGCGGCCTTCGCTGGCGCTTCGGCGCGGGGTACATTGCGCGGAAATGGTGTACTGCTGAGCTGGAGCGACGAGCGCGGTGGGGGAGAGGCGCGTTCCATCGAATTGGGGGCTTCGCGATGAAGGCAGCGGCGGGCTTCAGTCTGGTCGAGATGCTCCTCGCGCTGAGCCTGGGGTTGTTGCTTTTGGTTGGGGGGAGCCGGGTATTTATCGGCGCCTTGCACAGCTGGACGGTGCAGGAAGCGGCGGCGCGGTTGCAGGAGGATGCGCGTTTGGTGTTGCACCGAATGGCGGGGGATATTCGCATGGCCGGGATGTTTGGCTGCCTGCGTCAGGACTCCATCGGCTTTCCTGATGCAGCTACAGCGCGGTTGTTCGAGCAGCCGATCCGGGTTGATCACACTGCTGAGGGTGGATTGCGAAGCCTGACCCTGATCAGCGCCCAGTGGGGCGAGCTGGCTGGCGCTCCCGACTGGACGCTGACGACCGATTGCCTGGCCAGCGCCACGGTTGTGAAAAGCCGTGCAACCGCCGGCCCCGGCCAGTTCGCGGTGCCCATCCGTCAGCAGACCTACCGACTCGACGGTCGTAGCCTGTTGCTTGGCAGTGGGGGCAGCAGTGCGGTGCTGGTCGACAATATCGGGCGATTCGGTGTTCGTCGGGATGAGGATCGGATGCTGCTCAGCCTGACGTTGGAGGATCCCGGACAGCGGGTGCGCCCGCAGACTTACGAACTCACCGTGGTCCTGCGTAATGCCCAGTAATCAAAAGCGACGCGAACCCTGTGGGAGCTGGCTTGTCGGACCGCCGAACCGCAGCGATAGCAATAGTGAATTCACCACCGCTATCGCTGGCAAGCCAGCTCCCACAGGTCCGCGCCAGGCAAGAAAAATGCAACGAGGCGCAGTACTGGCACTGGTCATGATTCTATTGGTCCTGTTGGGCATCCTCGGCTGTTTCGCCATCCAGGCCAGCACCCAGCAAACCCGTATTGCCAGCAACCTGCTGGCTTCGATTCAGGCCTTCGAGACCGCAGAGGATCTTCTGTCCACCGCCGAAGCCCGCCTCGGCGGAACACCCCCATCCGGCTGGCAGCAGGTCGGTACGGGCCGCTACCTCATCCAGAACCTTGGTCAAACCAGCAAGGCCGTTGGCGTGCCGGCAGGTCTACCCGTCACCCTGTTCCGTATTACCGCCAGCGCCGAAGAACGCCAGGCCCGGATCACCCTGGAAAGCGTCGTGGCCTGGCCACTCTCGCCCGATCACGGCCCCGCCCGCCGCATCCTCTGGCGCCAGCTACCGGGAGAGTCTTGATGCAGCGCATGCAGAACGGCCTGAGCCTGATCGAGGTGTTGATTGTCGTCGCGCTGGTCGGCATGCTGGCGGGCATTGCCTACCCCGGCTACAGCGAGATGGTTCGCAAGGCCGCGCGCACGGAAATAAGCGCAATCCTGTACGAAAGCGCGCAGCACCTGGAGCAGCATCATTCCCGTACCGGCCGTTACCTCGATACCGATGCGTCGATTGTCCCGCTGCCCGACGGAAACGCCCACTACCGCCTGAATGCCCGGCGTGAAGCCGACAGCTTTCTGCTGAGCGCCACCCGGCGCCCGGATGGTGCGATGGCTTTCGATGTGTGTGGTGACTTCGAGCTGGATCATCGTGGCGTGCGCGGCAATCCCGGTAGCGATGCAGATGCCGGCAACGGCTGCTGGGGTGGTTGAAGGCATTCATGGCGCCAGTGCGGCGTCGCGGTTCATTTCGGGTACTGGATCTACAGATGAGCAAGCAAGTAGTGATTGTGGGTGGCGGCGTGATCGGCCTGCTGACGGCATTCAACCTGGCCGCGGAAGTCGATCAGGTCGTCGTCTGCGACAAAGGCGGGCTGGGCGGCGAGTCGTCCTGGGCCGGCGGCGGTATCGTGTCGCCGCTCTACCCGTGGCGCTACAGCCCGGCGGTCACGGCCCTGGCGCATTGGTCGCAGGATTTCTATCCACAGCTCGGCGATCGCCTGCATGCTGCCACCGGCATTGATCCACAGGTCCATGTGACCGGTCTGTATTGGCTGGACCTGGACGACGAGGCCGAAGCGCTGGCTTGGGCCAGAAGGGAAGGGCGGCCGTTGAGCAAGGTGGCGGTAGCCGAAGCCTATTCGGCCGTGCCAGTCCTTGGGCCCGGTTTCGCCAGCGCCGTCTACATGGCCGGGGTCGCCAATGTGCGCAATCCCCGCTTGCTCAAGTCGCTCAAGGCGGCGTTGCAGAAACTGCCGAACGTGATCCTGAAAGAACATTGCCCGGTGACCGGTTTCATCCGCGAAGGTGAGCGTATCGCTGGCGTGGAAACGGTCGAAGGTGTCATCGCCGCCGATGAGGTGGTGCTGACTGCTGGCGCCTGGAGCGGCGACCTGTTGCGGCCCTTGGGCTTCGAGTTGCCAGTGGTACCGGTGAAAGGACAGATGATCCTGTTCAAGTGCGCGGAGGATTTCCTGCCGAGCATGGTCCTGGCCAAAGGACGCTACGCGATTCCGCGACGAGACGGGCATATCCTGGTGGGTAGCACGCTGGAGCATGCCGGCTACGATAAAACCCCGACCGACGAAGCCCTGGACAGTCTGCGGGCCTCTGCCATCGAGCTGGTTCCGGCATTGGCTGGCGCCGAGCTGGCAGGTCATTGGGCCGGGTTGCGTCCGGGCTCGCCGGAGGGTGTGCCCTACATCGGCCGGGTCCCTGGCTGCGAAGGGCTGTGGCTGAACTGCGGGCATTACCGCAATGGCCTGGTGCTGGCCCCAGCTTCATGCCAGTTGTTCAGCGACTTGCTGGCCGGACGCGAGCCGATCATCGATCCGGCACCCTACGCGCCGCAAGGACGCTTGCAGGCGATCTGACCTCTTTACTCAGGCCTCAGCGCTTTTCGCTAGGGCCTTGTTCGAGGTGTGCAGTGCTGCAATACCACTCGTTGCCACGGTGCAGCGCGCGGTCGTTGGGCAGGTGCACGCCGCAATGGGCGCAACGCACCATCTTGAGCGTGGCGTCCTGCTGTGGCTTCGACGAGGAGGCGTTGCCGGCCTTGAATTTGCGCCAAAGCCAGAAGGCGGCGGCGATCAGGGCAATCCAGAAAAGTAGGCGAACCATGATGTCCAGCTTATTCAGTGAAGATGCGGCAGTGTAGAAGAGCCGTCAGTCGCGGCCAATAAAAAAGGGAAGCCCAAGCTTCCCTTTTTTGTATTCGGTTGCGATCAGTCAAACACGCCGAACGTCATGTAGCTGAACCAGGAGCGGTCGTCATTGTTGCCTTCGGCTTCATGATTCTCTTCCTCCACGGCGTCGCCTTCCTTCGGCAGCAATTCCTCCGGAATGGCTTCCTTGGCGTCTTCGTACTGCTTGATCACGTCCTGGTTGGCGCGGGTTTCGCCCGGTGGCAACGGCGTGGCAGTGTTGATCAGGCCCAGGGTGGCCTTGGACAGCCAGGAGCGGTTGTCGGCCTCTTCCTGACGCGGAACGAACTGGCCATCGACCAGGCTCGGATGGTCAGGGTAGTTCAGCTTCAGGGTTTCCAGGCTGGTGGCGGCCAGGTCGTCCAGGTGCAGGCGCTGGTAGGCTTCGGTCATCACTGCCAGGCCGTCGCCGACCGATGGGGTTTCCTGGAAGTTCTCGACCACGTAGCGGCCACGGTTGGCGGCGGCGACATAGGCCTGGCGGGTCAGGTAGTAGTCGGCAACGTGGATTTCATAGGACGCCAGCAGGTTGCGCAGGTAGATCATGCGCTGCTTGGCGTCCGGCGCGTAGCGGCTGTTCGGGAAGCGGCTGGTGAGCTGGGCGAACTCGTTGTAGGAGTCGCGGGCGGCACCCGGGTCGCGCTTGGTCATGTCCAGCGGCAGGAAGCGCGCCAGCAGGCCGCGGTCCTGGTCGAACGAGGTCAGGCCCTTCAGGTAGTAGGCGTAATCGACGTTCGGGTGCTGCGGGTGCAGGCGGATGAAGCGCTCGGCCGCGGACTTGGCTGCTTCCGGCTCGGCGTTCTTGTAGTTCGCGTAGATCAGCTCCAGCTGCGCCTGGTCGGCGTAGCGACCGAACGGATAGCGGGACTCCAGGGCCTTCAGCTTGGAAGTGGCGCTGGTATAGCTGTGGTTGTCCAGGTCGGCCTGCGCCTGCTGGTACAGCTCGGCTTCGCTCAGGTTTTCGTCGACGACTTCCTTCGAAGAACAAGCAGCGGTGAGTCCGAGGATGGCGATCAGCAGCAGGTGTTTCACTTGCATGGCGGCTTGCGTCCCTATGACGGCCGCTGTCTTGGGCACGGCCGTCCTGTTATGATGAGCACCCCGTGGAGCACACCCGGGGCAAAAGACGCCGTATTTAACCACAAGCGCGCAGCCGAAACCAAAGGCTGTGCCGTCGCCTTGTCAGAGCATGTCCGAGATCATTCAACTTAGCGCAGAGGTACCGTCCGAAATGGGCGGGCAACGCCTCGACCAGGTCGCCGCCCAATTGTTCGCCGAGCATTCGCGCTCGCGTCTGTCCGCCTGGATCAAGGACGGCCTGCTGACCGTCGACGGCAACGTCATGCGGCCCCGTGACATCGTGCACGGCGGTTCCGTGCTGGCGCTGCAGGCCGAACAGGAAGCCCAGGGCGAGTGGGTGGCCCAGGATATCGAGCTGGACATCGTCTACGAAGACGACCAGATCCTGGTGATCAACAAGCCTGCTGGCCTGGTGGTCCACCCGGCTGCGGGCCATGCCGACGGCACCCTGCTCAACGCCTTGCTGCACCATGTGCCGGGGATCATCAACGTGCCGCGCGCGGGTATCGTGCACCGCCTCGACAAGGACACCACCGGTCTGATGGTGGTGGCCAAGACACTGGAAGCGCAGACCAGCCTGGTCACCCAGTTGCAGAGCCGCACGGTCAGCCGCATCTATGAATGCATCGTGGTTGGCGTGGTCACCGCCGGTGGCAAGATCAACGCGCCGATCGGCCGCCACGGCGGCCAGCGCCAGCGCATGGCGGTGACCGAGGGCGGCAAGCCGGCGGTCAGCCACTATCGCGTGCTCGAGCGCTTCCGCTCCCACACCCACGTGCGGGTCAAGCTGGAAACCGGTCGTACCCACCAGATCCGCGTGCACATGGCCCACGTCAACTTTCCGCTGGTTGGCGACCCCGTCTACGGCGGGCGCTTCCGCATTCCGCCGGCCGCCAGCCCGACCATGGTCGAGGCGGTCAAGACCTTCCCGCGCCAGGCCCTGCACGCGCGCTTCCTCGAACTGGAGCATCCGGAAACCGGCAAGCGCATGAAGTGGGAGTCTCCGCTGCCGGATGATTTCGTCTGGCTGCTGTCGTTGCTCAAGCAGGATCGCGAGGCCTTCATCGGATGAGCGACCTGGCCCCCAGCCTGCTGATTCCGGACTGGCCTGCGCCAGCCGGAGTCCGTGCGTGCGTGACCACGCGCGCGGGCGGGGTCAGTCTTGCTCCCTATGACACCTTCAACCTGGGTGACCATGTCGGCGATGCGCCAGGCGCGGTGGCCGAAAATCGTCGCCGTCTCACCGATGAATGTGCCGCCCGTCCGGCCTGGCTCAAGCAGGTACACGGCCTTGCCGTCGCCTATGCCAACCCGCAGGTGATCGACGAGGCGGATGCCAGCTGGACCGACACGCCCGGCATCGCCTGCGCCGTGATGACCGCCGATTGCCTTCCTGCCCTGTTCTGTGATCGCGCCGGGACCCGGGTGGCCGCAGCCCATGCCGGCTGGCGCGGCCTGGCGGGTGGTGTGCTGGAAGCCACGCTCGACACCCTCGCTACCGATCCTGCAGATGTACTGGTGTGGCTCGGTCCGGCCATTGGTCCGCAAGCCTTCGAAGTGGGTGCCGAGGTTCGCGAGGCGTTCATCGCAACCCATCCCGATGCCGATGCAGCCTTCGTTGCAGGCGCGCAGCCGGGCAAGTTCATGGCCGATATCTACCAACTGGCGCGCATCCGCCTTGCGGCCCGCGGCGTCACTGCCGTTCATGGTGGCGGTTACTGCACCGTGACCGACCCGCGCTTCTTCTCCTATCGCCGCGCTTCCACCACCGGTCGCTTCGCCTCCCTGGTCTGGCTCGAATCACGCTGACCTGTGTCAACCCGTCTACGCTTGAATCTTCCAGAATGATCCCTATCTAGAGAGTATCTCAGGCAGGCTTTTCTTCATCAGGTGTGTCCATCGCTCCGGCCTGCCCTTTATAGGAAGGTAACTCATGCGTATAGACCGTTTGACCAGCAAGTTACAGCTGGCGTTATCCGATTCCCAATCCCTGGCCGTTGGCATGGACCATCCAGCCATCGAGCCTGTCCACCTGTTGCAGGCCCTGATCGACCAGCAGGGCGGTTCGATCAAACCGCTGCTGATGCAGGTCGGTTTCGACGTCAATGGCTTGCGGGCTGCGTTGAGCAAGGAACTCGACCAGTTGCCGAAGATCCAGAACCCCACTGGCGACGTGAACATGTCGCAGGACCTGGCGCGCCTGCTCAACCAGGCCGATCGCCTGGCCCAGCAGAAGGGTGACCAGTTCATCTCCAGCGAGCTGGTGCTGCTCGCCGCCATGGACGAGAACAGCAAGCTCGGCAAGTTGCTGCTGAGCCAGGGCGTAAGCAAGAAGGCCCTGGAGAATGCCATCAGCAACCTGCGCGGTGGCGAGGCGGTGAATGACCCTAACGCCGAAGAGTCGCGCCAGGCCCTGGACAAGTACACCGTCGACCTGACCAAGCGTGCCGAGGACGGCAAGCTCGATCCGGTGATCGGCCGTGACGACGAGATCCGGCGCACCATCCAGGTCCTGCAGCGGCGTACCAAGAACAACCCGGTGCTGATCGGCGAGCCCGGCGTGGGTAAAACCGCCATCGCCGAGGGCCTGGCCCAGCGCATCATCAATGGCGAAGTGCCGGATGGCCTCAAGGGCAAGCGCCTGCTCTCCCTGGACATGGGCGCACTGATCGCGGGCGCCAAGTTCCGCGGTGAGTTCGAGGAGCGCCTGAAAGCGTTGCTCAACGAGCTGTCCAAGCAGGAAGGCCAGATCATCCTGTTCATCGACGAACTGCATACCATGGTCGGCGCCGGCAAGGGCGAGGGCTCCATGGATGCCGGCAACATGCTCAAGCCGGCCCTGGCCCGTGGCGAACTGCATTGCGTCGGTGCCACCACGCTGAACGAATACCGCCAGTACATCGAGAAGGACGCGGCGCTGGAGCGGCGTTTCCAGAAGGTGCTGGTGGAAGAGCCGAGCGAGGAAGACACCATCGCCATCCTTCGTGGCCTCAAGGAACGCTATGAAGTGCACCACAAGGTGGCGATCACCGACGGTGCCATCATTGCTGCGGCCAAGCTCAGCCATCGCTACATCACCGACCGGCAGTTGCCGGACAAGGCCATCGACCTGATCGACGAAGCCGCCAGCCGCATCCGCATGGAAATCGACTCCAAGCCGGAAGTGCTGGACCGTCTGGAGCGCCGCCTGATTCAGCTCAAGGTGGAATCCCAGGCGCTGAAGAAGGAAGACGACGAAGCTGCGCTCAAGCGCCTGGAGAAACTGACCGAGGAAATCGCCCGCCTGGAGCGCGAATACGCCGATCTGGAAGAGGTCTGGACCTCCGAGAAGGCCGAGGTGCAAGGTTCGGCGCAGATCCAGCAGAAGATCGAGCAATCCCGTCAGGAGCTGGAAGCAGCCCGGCGCAAGGGCGATCTGAGCCGCATGGCCGAGTTGCAGTACGGGGTCATCCCCGACCTGGAGCGCAGCCTGCAGATGGTCGACCAGCACGGCAAGGCCGATAACCAGTTGCTGCGCAACAAGGTGACCGAGGAGGAAATCGCCGAAGTCGTCTCGAAGTGGACCGGTATCCCGGTGTCGAAAATGCTTGAAGGCGAGCGGGAAAAACTGCTGAAGATGGAAAGCCTTCTGCACGAGCGGGTAATCGGCCAGGAAGAGGCGGTGGTGGCAGTCGCCAACGCGGTACGGCGCTCCCGCGCCGGGCTGTCCGACCCGAACCGTCCGAGTGGCTCGTTCCTCTTCCTCGGCCCGACCGGTGTCGGCAAGACCGAACTGTGCAAGGCCTTGGCCGAGTTTCTCTTCGATACCGAGGAGGCCATGGTGCGCATCGACATGTCCGAGTTCATGGAAAAACACTCCGTGGCTCGTTTGATCGGCGCCCCGCCAGGCTATGTGGGTTATGAAGAGGGTGGTTACCTGACCGAGGCCGTGCGGCGCAAACCGTATTCGGTGGTGCTGCTGGACGAGGTGGAGAAGGCTCACCCGGATGTGTTCAACGTGCTTCTTCAGGTGCTGGAAGACGGTCGCCTGACTGACAGCCACGGACGCACGGTGGACTTCCGCAATACCGTGATCGTCATGACCTCCAACCTCGGTTCGGCGCAGATCCAGGATCTGGTGGGCGACCGTGAGGCGCAGCGTGCTGCGGTGATGGATGCCGTGGGCGCGCACTTCCGGCCGGAGTTCATCAACCGGATCGACGAAGTGGTGGTATTCGAGCCACTGGGCCGCGACCAGATTGCCGGCATTACGCAAATCCAGCTCGGACGCCTGCGCAGCCGACTGGCCGAGCGCGAGCTGAGCCTGGAGCTGAGCCCGGAAGCCCTGGACAAGCTGATCGCCGTCGGCTACGACCCGGTCTATGGCGCTCGGCCGCTGAAACGGGCGATCCAGCGCTGGATCGAGAACCCGCTGGCGCAGTTGATCCTGGCGGGCCGCTTCCTGCCGGGCACTGCGATCACGGCGAAAGTGGAAGGCGAGGAGATCGTTTTCGCCTGATTTTCCAAAGCTTGGATGAAAGCCCCGAAATTCGGGGCCTTTTTTCTTTGCATTTTCTTTCGAGTGCTTGTAAAGTGCGCCCCGCTGTAAGTCATCCCGGTTTCCAGGCAGTTTTGGAAATCTGAAAACAAGTTGCAAATCAGTAAGTTGAATGCAAATTGGGGGTTGACAAAGGTTTTGAAGGTTGTAGAATGACGCGCCTCAGAGACATGAACGCAGCGATGCACAAGGTCGATGGGTTCGAGGCGGTAGTGATACAGCGTTCGAAATTGCAGTAGATGAAATTGATGTTCCGCGATAGCTCAGTCGGTAGAGCAAATGACTGTTAATCATTGGGTCCCTGGTTCGAGTCCAGGTCGCGGAGCCAAATTTCAAGCCGGGGTATAGCGCAGTCCGGTAGCGCGCCTGCTTTGGGAGCAGGATGTCAGGAGTTCGAATCCCCTTACCCCGACCATTTTTGGGTCGTTAGCTCAGTTGGTAGAGCAGTTGGCTTTTAACCAATTGGTCGTAGGTTCGAATCCTACACGACCCACCATTTTCGAATCCGGTTCGCTGGGTTCGAATCTTAAAAGACTGGAACGCCATTAGCGCCCAGTCGTAAAAAAGGCGCCTTCATCGGTGCCTTTTTTTTACCGGGGTATAGCGCAGTCCGGTAGCGCGCCTGCTTTGGGAGCAGGATGTCAGGAGTTCGAATCCCCTTACCCCGACCATCTTCAGAAAAAGGGCACCTCGCAAGGGTGCCCTTTTTCGTTTTTGCAATGACCTTTTCCTGCCCCTTCCTGTTGCGCTTCTGCACCGACCTTCACTAGGGTTGGCTGCGCAGGGATAGCACTTAGCCATTTCTTTCACGGACTCCTTTCCGTGCCTTTCCCTGCGCCATGGCCAATCCTGGCAGGCGGGGAGCCTGCCTGGTTCGCCTTATTTCGACTATGCAGGAGCATTGGCATGACAGGACTTCACCGACACAGGCACCTCGCCCTGAGCGCATTGGCGTTGATGTGCGCCGCAGCGACGGCCCAGGCTGCGCAGGAACGTGCTTTCAATAACCCTCCCTCCCTCGAACAGGCCGCGCCGACCCTGGAGGCGGCCCGTGGCACGCTGCTGATGAGCGCGGAGCAGCCGGTCAATGCCGCTCCGCAACCCCACGCCGGTCGCGAGCGATTGCTGGACCTGGTGATCCAGTACACCCACAACACCATCTATAACCCGGGTACCAGAACCTACGTGCCGGTGTACCTGCGCAGCTACACCGGTACCGATGTAGACCCGCAGGTGCCGTTCGTCGCGCCGACTATCGACGTCACACCGGGTGACACGGTGCGTATCAACCTGGATAACCGTCTTCCACCGGATGAGACCTGCACGGCCACCGATCCGGCGAAAATGAACAATCCTCACTGTTTCAACGGCACCAACCTGCACTCCCATGGCCTGTGGGTCAGTCCGGCGGGCAATAGCGATAACGTGCTGCTCAAGATCAATCCCGAGCAAAAATTCCAATACGAATACAACATCCCGTCAGACCATCCGGCCGGTACCTTCTGGTATCACCCGCACCTGCACGGCTCCACTGCGTTGCAGGTGGGCAGCGGCATGGCTGGCGGCCTGGTGATTCGTGGCGATCGCTTGCCAAAGGCCGACAAGAGCGGCGCCATCGTACGTAACGGTGACATCGACACGCTGTTGAAGCCGATCAAGGGGCAGGAATTCCCTGAGCGGCTGCTGGTGATGCAGCAGATTCCCTATGCCTGCGTCGGTGACAAGGGCGAGGGCCCGGTCAAGAAGAAAAAGATCGTGGAAAAGGGCCAGGAAATCGAAGTGGTCGACTGGAGTTGCAAGGAGGGCGAGATCGGCGTGGTCAAGTCCTATGACCAGTTCAGCCCGAAAGAGTGGCAGCGCTCCGGCCGCTACACCAGCATCAACGGCCTGGTGCAACCGGTATTCACGGCGCGGACCGGTGAAGTCCAGCGCTGGCGCCTGGTGCATGCCGGCATCCGCGACACCATCACCCTGAAAATCGTCAAGCTGAAGGATAACAAGCAGTTGAGCACGCTCGAGACGCCGCAGAGCGATGCCATCGACGCGGCCAAGGCCTTCATCGACCAGAGCTGCACCGGCGAGACCGTGCCGTACGAGGTGATTGCCGCCGATGGCCTGACCTACGCCAAGGCCCAGGGCAAGGAGACCGTGACGCTGCAGCCAGGCTATCGCCATGACCTGCTGGTGTCCTTCCCGAGCGACGGCGGATACTGCCTGATCGACGAATCTTCGCCACAGGCGGGCAGCGTCTCCCAGGAAAACAACACGCCTCAATTGCTGGGTTATGTGAAGGTCGAAGGCAAGGCGGTCAGTGATGGCAAGGAGCACATCAAGAACACCTTGATCGCGGCGGCGCAGAAGAACATGCCCGAAGGCCCGGTGCGCAGCAAGGTGGTCGCGGACCTGAAGGACGGCCTTCAGCTCAACAGCTTCGTGCCGCATCGCACCGTCGAGCAAAGCGAGTTGCAACCTGAAGTGCAGAAACTGGTGTTCAACATCTTCCAGAACAAGGAAAAGATGACCCAATTCGCCATCGGCGAAACGGCGGAAACCGCCAAGGCCTACCAGCCGGGCGTGGTTGACCGTGAGCTGAAACTGGGCAACGCCCAGCAATGGCAATTGCAGTCGGCATTGGCCGGGCATCCGTTCCATATCCACGTGAACCCGTTCCAGATCGAGAAGATCATCGGCCCGGACGGCAAGACCGACCTCAGCGAGCCGGGTGCCGTGGACGTGGATGGCGATACGCAGTACGCGGGCCTCAAGGGCGTCTGGAAAGACACCCTGTTCGTCAAGCCCGGGGTAAAGAACAAGGCTGATCCGAACAAGCTCGACTACTACACCGTCTACGTCAACACCCGCTACGAGCGCTACATCGGCGAGTTCGTCCTGCACTGCCACATCCTCGACCACGAGGACCAGGGCATGATGCAGAACGTGCGGATCTCGCTGGATGGCAAATCCGGCGATGCCCACAGCGGGCATCACTGAGAAAAACGGGCCCTGATGGGCCCGTTGTTTCTTTGTCCCTTCCGGCCTCATCGCACAAGCTCCGTAGCGCACACGCAACCTGTGGGAGCTGGCTTGCCAGCGATGAGGCCCTGTCAGTCACTCAACGGCTGAATGACTCACCGCCATCAGTGCAGCTTCAACCGCGGCTCGGTCCCACGTCCGATCCGGCTGCCGAGCATCAGCATCAAGGTGCGGAACGTGCCGTACAGCGCCATCTGGTGCATGCGATACAGCGATACGTAGAACATCCGCGCCAGCCAGCCTTCGAGCATGACACTGCCGGTCAGGTTACCCATCAGGTTACCCACTGCCGAGAACCGCGACAGCGATACCAGCGAGCCGTAGTCACGGTAGGCGTAGGTCGCCAGCGGTTTGCCTTCCAGGCGAGCCTTCAGGCTTTTCGCCAGCAGCGAGGCCTGCTGATGCGCTGCCTGCGCCCGTGGCGGCACATTGCGGTCGCTGCCAGGCTGTGGGCAGGCCGCGCAGTCGCCGAAGGCGAAGATATTGTCGTCCAGGGTGGTTTGCAGTGTGGGACGTACCACCAGCTGGTTGATCCGGTTGGTTTCCAGCCCGTCGATATCCTTGAGAAAGGCCGGAGCGCGAATCCCCGCCGCCCAGACTTTCAGGCCGGCTTCGATCACGTCGCCGTTGGCGGTCTTCAGGCTGTCGGCATTGACTTCGCTGACGGCGGCGTTGGTCATCACCTTCACGCCGAGTTTTTCCAGGGTCTGGTGCACAGGCACGCTGATGCGTTCCGGCAGCGCAGGCAGTACCCGCGGGCCGGCCTCGATGAGGGTGATGTGCATGTCTTCCGGTTTGATCCGGTCCAGACCGTAGGCCGCCAGTTCATGGGCGGCGTGGTGCAGCTCGGCGGCCAGTTCGACACCGGTGGCACCGGCGCCGACGATGGCGACGCTGATCTTTTCCTTGGCCTGGTCACCGGCATGGGCGCGCAGGTAATGGTTGAGCAACTGCTGGTGGAACCGCTCGGCCTGCTTGCGGGTATCGAGGAACAGGCAATGCTGCGCCGCGCCCAGGGTGCCGAAGTCGTTGGTATTGCTGCCAACGGCGATCACCAGGGTGTCGTAGCCCAGGGTACGTGCAGGCAGCAGCTCGCGACCCTCTTCGTCGAGGGTGGCGGCGAGCTGGATCTGCTGGCTGGCGCGATCGAGACCGCTCATGCGCCCGAGCTGGAACTGGAAGTGATTCCACTTGGCCTGGGCCACGTAGTTCAGTTCGTCTTCCGAGGAGTTCAGCGAGCCGGCTGCCACTTCGTGCAGAAGGGGCTTCCAGATGTGGGTCAGGTTGGCGTCGACCAGGGTGATCTCGGCGCTGCCTTTTTTACCCAGGGTCTTGCCCAGGCGGGTCGCCAGTTCCAGGCCGCCGGCGCCGCCGCCGACAATCACGATACGGTGAGTCATGGAGATATCTCATAAGGTTTACGGAATTCGGATTCGTGGCCTGAGTGACCGTCCGCTGGGGGCGGACGGAGCGGGCGAGCGCAAGGCAGCTCATAGCACCAGCAAACTCAGGAGGCGACTCAACAGGCCCAGACCCACGGTCACGCCCACCACCAGGACAAGGAGCAGCCAGGGCCGGAAAGGCTTGCGCTCGACTTGATGATGAGGGGCTTGCAGGTATTGATCGACACGTCGCTGGTCTTCAGGGGTCAGGCGGCTGGTCATGGTGGCCTCGGCAAGGTAGACGCTTGTGACTGTGGGAAAGCTACAGTGTTCACTGTAGCCGTTTGCCACTGGCGTACCTGCCGGCAACTGCTCGGGAGCGGAATGATGCGTTTTGTATCACCGCTGTCGGGTTTCTGCCAATCCTGCTTTTGCAGGAGGCTGGATTTGCGGTGATCTTCAGGGCCTCATCGCTGGCAAGCCAGCTCCCACAGGGATTAGCGGCGCCTCGGATACTGTGGGCTTGTCGGACCGCCGCACCGCAGCGATGGGGGCCTAAAGGCTGATACCCACATCGAAAACAATGCTGCGCCCCAGATTGCTGCGCAGGAAGTCCGGCGCATCCGGATGGGCGAAGATTACCCGGGCAAAGGTCGGCCCGACCAGCGACAACGACCGCCACCCCTGGCGCAAATACTCGGTCGGCGCCGGAAAGTGGCTGTTCAGGTCCAGTGTTTCCCGCTTTAGGGCGGTGAAGGCGATGATATCCAGCTCGCCCAGGTCCAGCCCGCGCTCGCGATAGTTGTGCGCCTTCTTGCGCAAGGTCGGCGCCAGGCGCTGCAACAGCTCCGGTGCGCCGATCCGTCGTGGCCGGGCTTCGCGGCGCACCAGTTGCGCCAGGGAAAACGCACTGCGCCGCCGCTGCAATTCCTCGCGCCATTCGTCGTTCAGGCGACGCCCCTCATCCAGGACGAAAAACACCTCGAACGCTGCATCGCGGAACAAAACATCCGGCGGCTCTTGCCCGGCGGGGGTGAAGTCCTCGCTACGGTAGGGAATGTTCAAGCCTTGCAGCAGGCGCTGGCAGACCCAACGCTCGCGTTCCCATTTGCGGGCATTGGACAGGAACGCATTGGCTTGTTCGGCCTGAAGGGTGAGCAGGCGCAGGTAGTCTGAGTCGTCCATGGCAACAAGCTTAGCGCCCAATCGCCCGGTTGCGCGGAGCAAGTGGCTGATTCTGGTCGGGTTTGCCTGCTCCAGCGCAGGGCAGGAGGGCGGGGCGGGTGTAGACTTCGAGGATTCCCCGTGAACAAGGGCTGCCTGCTGTGATCTCTGCGCATCTGCTATCGGACCTGAGCCTGACTCTGGGCTGGCTGGCCTTCGTGCCCTTGCTCCTGTGGGCGGTGGCGCGCACGCGCTGGGTCGAGCTGTTCACCGACAGCAGGCGCCAGCATCTGCTGTTCGGCACGGTGTTCGCGCTGTTCGCCCTGTGGCTGGTACGCCGCGACTTCGATACTGGTGTGTCCTACCACTTTATCGGCATGACCGCCGTCACCCTTCTGCTGGACTGGCCACTGGCGGTGCTCGGCGCTTTCCTCGCCCAGCTTGGACTTATCGCACTGGGCCGCCAGGACCTTGCCGCGATGGGCGTCAACGGCGTGCTGCTGATCGGGGTTCCGATCCTGGTCACCGAATGCTGCGCGATCCTTGTCGAGCGGGCGCAGCCGCGCAACCTGTTCGTTTACATCTTCTGTTCGGGATTCTTCGCCGCGGCGTTGTCGGCACTGCTGTGCCTGCTGGCGAGTCTTGGTGTGTTGTGGCTGGACGGGCGTTTCGCGATGCCGGTATGGCTGGAGGACTTTATTGGCTACCTGTGGCTGATCATGTTCCCCGAAGCCTTTATCAACGGCATGGTGATCAGTGCGCTGGTGGTGTTCCGCCCGGAATGGCTGGAGACCTTCAACAGGACCCGCTATCTGCAGGCCCCATGGAAGGACGACGAACCTTAATGGTGGTCGCGCGGCATGAGTTCGCCGGAAAACAGTTCATCCTCGGCGTCCGGTGCCACCGGAATCTTGTGCTCTTCGGCAGCCCAGGCGCCCAGGTCGATCAACTTGCAGCGATCCGAGCAGAATGGCCGGTAGGTGCTGGCGCTGCTCCATTCGACGGGTGCGCCACAGGTCGGGCAATCAACGGTGATGGGCTGGCTCATTCACGGCCTCCTCGTAAAGTCAGGTAGAAAGTGTGCAGTCGGTCGACCTCCGCGTGCAGCCAGGCGATATCGCGGTCATTGACCAGGATGTCGTCGGCGTGGCGCAGGCGTTCCTCGCGATTGGCCTGGGCCTTGAGGATGGCCTGGACCTGCTCGGGGCTGGTCTGGTCGCGCAGCAGGGTGCGTTCGATCTGCAGGTCTTGCGGCGCATCGATCACCAGCAGGCGGTCGGTGCGCTTGTATTGACCCGATTCGATCATCAAGGGTGAAACGAATACCGCATATGGCGACTCGGCCTTGGCCAGGTAGCTGAAAATCTCCTGGCCGATCAGCGGATGCAGCAGGGCCTCGACCCAGCGGCGTTGCTCCGGGTCGGCGAAAATCACCTGGCGCAAGGCGGCGCGGTCGAGCTGGCCATCTTCCAGCAACATGCCGGGACCGAAGCGTTCGACGATGCTGGCCAGGGCCGGGCGTCCGGGCTCGACCACCCAGCGCGCGGCCTGGTCGGCGTCCACCAGGTGCACGCCCAGCTCGACGAAACGTTGCGCGGCCGCACTCTTGCCGCTGCCGATGCCTCCGGTGAGGCCGAGAATCCAAGGGGTGAAAGCGGGCGTTGTCATCAGGATCCAGCGAAATGCAGATAGGAAGCGGGTATTTGACCACCCCAGAGCAGCGCGATCCACCCCGCGAGCGCCAGATAGGGACCGAAGGGTATCGGCGTGCCGGCCTGCTGGCCCTTGGTGCGAAGCAGGATCAGGCCGACCAGCGCCCCTGTCACCGAGCTCAACAGCAGGGTAAAAGGCAGGATCTGCCAGCCGCCCCAGGCCCCGAGGGCCGCCAGCAGCTTGAAGTCCCCGTAGCCCATGCCGTCCTTGCCGGTGACCAGGCGAAACAGCCAATACACCGACCACAGGACCAGGTACCCGGCAACCGCCCCCCATAGCGCCTGGTCCAGCGGCACGAACAGACCGAACGCATTGACGATCAAGCCCAGCCACAGCAGTGGCAGCACCAGCACGTCGTGCAGCAACTGGTGCTCGATATCGATCAGGCTCAGGGCCAGCAGGCCCCAGCTCAACAGCATGAAGGCTGCCGCATGGGCGCTGACCCCGAAGTACCAGGCCGCGAGCAGGGTCAGCACGGCACTGGCCAGCTCCACCAGCGGGTAACGCCGGCTGATGCGGCTGTTGCAGGCGGAGCAGCGCCCGCGCAGCAACAGATAGCCGAGCAGCGGAAGGTTTTCCCAAGGGCGGATCCGATGCTGGCAATGCGGGCAATGTGAAGGCGGGAGAAACAGATCGAGGCGCTGCCTGGCCGGGGCCGCCGGCAAACCCAGGACTTCACGGGCTTCGTCCTGCCAGCGCCGCTCCATCATCAACGGCAAGCGATACACCAGCACATTGAGGAAGCTGCCAACGATCAACCCCAGCAGAAGAGCGCTGCCGAGATAGATGAACGGATGGCTGGCGAACAGGTCCCACAGGCTCATGGTCAGATCACGCTACCCAACTGGAAGATCGGCAGGTACATGGCTATCACCAGGCTGCCGATCAGAAGACCGAGGACCAGCACGATCACCGGTTCGAGCAGGCTGGTGAGGTTTTCCATCAGTTGATCGATGGACTGCTCATGGTGATTGGCGATGCGATCGAGCATATCGTCGAGGGTGCCGGATGTCTCGCCGATACTGCACATCTGCACGCAAAGATGGGGAAATAGCGGGCTGGCGCGCATCGCCGTGCTGAGCGCCAGGCCATTGCCGAGGTCCTGGCGCAGGCGGCGGATCGCCCGTTCATAGAGTGCATTGCCACTGGCCTTCGCCACGGGTACCAGCGCGTCCGTCAGCGGTATGCCTGCGACAAGGCAGGTGTGCAGGGTGCGGGCGAAACGCGCCATCGCCGCATGCTGCAACAACCTGCCCACCAGCGGCAGGCGGTGAGCCAGGCCCAGCACCCGCAGGTGAAAGGCCTGGTGGTAACGAAAGAGCTGGCGCACTCCGACGGCTGCCAGCGCCAACGCCAGGCTCAGGGCCAGGATGTGGGCGGACAGCCAGTCGGCGAGGCCGATGACCATCCGGGTAAAGGGTGGAAGCTCCGAGCCCATCCCGGCGAACAGCACCTCGAATTGCGGCACCACCTGCAACAGCAGCAGGCTGGCAACGCCCAGTCCGACCATCAACACCAGCAGCGGATAGAGCATCGCCTTGCGCATGCGCGAGCGCAGGGCGGCGCGCTTTTCCTGATAGGTCGCCAGTTGGTCCAGCAGAACATCCAGGCGTCCCGACGCTTCGCCCACCGCCACCAGGTTGCAATACAGGGCATCGAAATAGCGCGGATGCTTGCGCAGCGATTCGGCCAGGCTGTTGCCCGCGCTGATGTCGCGCTTCAGCTCGGCCAGCAGCTTGATCATGCGTGGGTGGCGGCTGCCGTCGGCGATGATGTCCAGGCCGTGCAGCAAGGGAATTCCGGCCTGGAACAGCGTGGCGAGATGGCGGCTGAGCTGGGTCAGTTGTGCGGCATCGAGTTGCCGCGACCAGCGCAGGGCTGCGAGCCGCCGCGAATGGCGGATACGGGTGGTATGGATACCGCGTTTGCGCAACATGGCCTTGACCAGCGCCGGGCTCTGCCCGTCACTGCGGCCGCTGACCCGGGCGCCGTTACGGTCGACGCCCTGCCGCCTATAGGTTCTGGTTTTCATGTGATGCCACGTCCTTGTCGCAATTGGCCAAACACAATTTCCGTTACAGCTCCAGCCGGCAGCGTTACCCGGCCCGCACTAGAGTAGACGAGCCACGCCGGGCGGCCCTGTTCAGCGAGGTGACAAAAGATGTCGGTTCGGGCCTACTGGCGCGCTTGCCGGCCCGCCCGGCCGAAATGACCTGGAATTCGAGAGGGGAAGCATGCCCATGAGGATGCAACGCGGTATTACATTGATCGAGCTGATGATCGTGATCGCCATCATTGGCCTGCTGATGACCATTGCCTTGCCGTTCTACACCGACCACCAGGCGCGAACCAAGGCCACGGCCGGCCTTGCCGAGATCAGCGCCCTGAAGACCGCCTTCGAAGTGCGACTCAGCCAGGCCCAGGACATCACCGGCCCGACCCAGCTCGGCGGCCAGGAGCGCACCGCCCACTGCACCATCACCGCCACGGGAACCGCCTCCGCCGGCACCGGCAGCATCACCTGCGCCCTGCTCGACGCCCCGGCACCGGTGCAAGGCAAGGTCCTCACCCTGACCCGCTCCGCCAGCGGCTGGGCCTGCAGCACCGACGCCAACGCCGACCTCGCCCCCAAGGGCTGCACCAGCACGGCTCAATAGTCGTTATGAAACAGTGAATTGCGTAACCCGCGCGGCAGTGGTAGCGTTGCTGCCACCGCCGGTGTAGCTCAGTCGGTAGAGCAGCGCACTCGTAACGCGAAGGTCGCAGGTTCGATTCCTGTCTCCGGCACCATTCAACTGTTCCGATACGTCTCTTCTTGTACACGGAACCCCCTGAAAAGCCCGCCAAGCGCGGGCTTTCTTGTCTCTGGCTGTCTCATTCCGTCTCTAGGCATATACCGATTTTAGGTATACGTTAGGGTATACGCCGGTTCGACGAGAAAACGTATACCTATGGCACGCACCGTTACGCCCCTCTCAGACCCTAAATGCGAGGCCGCCAAGCCGCGGGACAAGGACTACACCCTGTTCGACGGTCAGGGCCTTTTCCTGCTGGTCAAGAAGAACGGCAGCAAGATCTGGCGCATGAAGTTCAAGCGGCCGGATGGCAGAGAAGGGCTGGCCACCTTCGGCAACTACCCAGCGCTGACACTCAAGGCCGCCCGCGCGCGCCGAGCCGAAGCGCTGGAGTTATTGGCGCATGATAAAGACCCAATTGAGAGCGCCAGGCAGGGGAGGGTCGAAGCGGCGAATGCGAGGGCCAATACCTTCGGCGTGCTGGCCAAGGACTGGCATGACGCCTGCTCTAAGAAGTGGTCCCCTGGTCATGCCGCGACGGTGTGGCGGCGGATTGAAACGTACCTACTTCCGGCCCTGGGCCAGCGCCCGGTGGCCGGCCTCAAGACCCGTGACCTGCTGGCGCCGCTCAAGGCTGTGGAGAAGCGTGAAGTTCTGGACACTGCCGGTCGGCTACGACAGTACATGACTGGGATCATGCGCATGGCTGTCCAGCACGGGCACATCGACACGAACCCTGCAGTCGACCTACAGGGCGCTACTGCTACACGCAAGACCGTCCACCGACCTGCGCTGGCGCTGGATCGGCTGCCTGAGCTGCTGCAACGAATCGACAGCGACACTGGTCGGCCTCTGACACGGTTGGCCACCCGGCTCACCCTGCTGGTTTTTATTCGATCCAGCGAGTTGCGGTTTGCGCGCTGGCCAGAGATCGACGCCAGTCGCTCCATGTGGGAGATCCCTGGGGAGCGCCAGGAGATTGAGGGTGTGAAGAACTCGCATCGCGGCTCAAAAATGAGCACGCCCCACCTGGTGCCTCTGAGTCGTCAGGCACTGGCCACGCTCGAGCAGGTGCGCCAGCTCACCGGGCGCTTCGACCTGGTGTTCGCGGGTGATAGCAACCACTGGAAGCCCATGAGTGAGAACACGGTGAACAAGGCGCTTCGACGCATGGGCTACGACACCAAGACCGAGGTGTGTGGGCATGGGTTCAGAGCTATGGCCTGTTCCGCGCTCGTCGAGTCGGGACTGTGGAGCAAGGACGCGGTAGAGCGTCAGATGAGCCACCAAGAGCGTAACAGCGTGCGGGCAGCATACATCCACAAAGCTGAGTACATTGAGGAACGCCGGCTTATGGTTCAGTGGTGGGCCGATTATCTGGATGCCAACCGAGAGAAGCACATCACGCCTTATGACTTTGCTCGCGTGGGGGAGGGAGCAAGCAATGTGGTGCGTGGAACATTTGGCATGATTGGACAGCAATGAAAACAAGTATTCAATTGAAAGCCGGTGTTCTTGGTGTTCTTGGTGTTCCAAAATCGCTGGAAGCCAAAAAACACGCGGTCTGTAGCCAAGGAACACCTTTGCCTAAACGGCGGAACACGAAGACGTCGGAACACCCAAGGTGTTCCATGAACGAGACGGCTCGACCCGTGCGCGCGTCTACGCCAACGCAAGCCTCCTCCCCCTCCTGCTGGCCGCTCTTCCGATGCGCTCACGCACTCAGTCACGGCCCGGCGCGGATTTGTCTGCGCCAACCGGGGCGAGGGGATCGTCAAATAGCTAACGGCGCGTTGCTATGACTCTGGGCAAATTAATTAGTCCTTTGAGCCTCGACCTCGACGCGCTTGAATTGGAGTTGGAGTGGTTGCCGCTTTATGGCGAGTTCGCCGAGCGCTTCAATGAAGCGCTTGACCTAGTAGCGGCTGGTATCGAAATGTGGCGCCCTCATGAGAGCGAAGAATGGGCAATTGAGACGGCAGCGGAGATAAGCCGCAAGCTCTATAACATTGGGCAGGCGCTGGACCGGTCTCCAGCACTAGGCTTGGCTTGGGCGGTGCGCAACGCGGGGTCATGGGAAAGGCGTGCCACCGACTCACAGCTTGTGGCAGCCCTCGCTATGGCTTATGGCTGTCGGGCTATACATGCTATTCGCAAATGGCAAGCGCAATTGGCCGACGACGTTATGAAGGCATTTGGGCGTGCGCTTGTTGATGACTTAAGGGTTAATGATCCTGGGATTTACGCCACCATCGTTAATGATTGCCGAATTGAAGATTCGATAGCCGAGATCGAGGCAAGGGAGTCGGCTGCCGATCTGCTGGGGCGCGCACGCAATTCCATCATCTTCGCGGAGCTTTATCGGAATCCAAATATTTCACCCGAAGCCATGGCACGACTTAATGAGCAAGCAGTAAAGAAATCTCGTGCAGTGACAGGCAGAAAAGCCGGGGCTAGAAGCGGGACCGTCAGGCAGGAGAAGAATGCCGGGCGTGACAGGGAAATATGTGATGCGGGCCGGAAGCTACTCGCGTCCGGTAGGGCCCCGAGTGAAATCTCTGGGATCATTTCACGAATGGAAGTTTCGGGAAGCCTTGGACCCAAGGGCGTACGGGACGTGCTACGCAAAGGACTTGTTCTAGATCCCGCCTAAATTACAGGGAGGTGAACCATGTTCACCTCCCTCATGCCTCTTATCTTCGCCTCTGTTGGTTTCATCAAACCCGGGGGCATCACATGCAACTCAATCGAACTGTGACAACTGTTTCACCCGCTGACCTTCTTACACCTGAGCAGGCGGCCCAATTGTTGGGCCTATCGGTCAAGACCCTGGCCACCTGGCGCAGCACTGGTCGGCACGCTCTCCCGTTCATCCGCTGCGGCGCACGTATCCGTTATCAGCGCAACGAGCTGGTCGCCTGGCTAGCAGATCGGCACCACACCCCCGCCGCGCCTCGGGGGGAAATCTAATGTCCTCGCATCAGACCTTTGGCAACCCCCCCGCCCAATCGAACCCTTGCCGTGCGCTTGCCCGCGAGGTCTCGGGGCGTAATCTGCGCCAGGATATTGGTCAGGCTCCAGGCTTTGACCCTGCTGCCACGCTGATTCGCTTTCCCGATGTAATGGCTATGACCGGCCTAGCTCGCGCAACTATCTACAAGCGCCTCAAGGACGATCCGACTTTTCCCCGCCCCGTGCCGTTGAGCAACAGCACGTCACGCGGAGCGCCAGTGGGTTTTGTTCTCGCAGAGGTGCAGCGCTGGGCGCGTGAACGTATTGAAGCCCGGGGGATCACTGCATGAGACCCGCTCGTACGCCCTTTACTGGCCCCTTTTTCGACACTTACGGAATTGGCTTTGCCCTGTACCAGCCGGGCCGCAACAACTGGAAGCAACGTACCGTCGCAGGTGTAAGTTGGAACGGCCTGGAAGGAAAAGCGCACTTTTTCAACCCTGATGGGCTGGTGCTTCCGCTGGTTCCTTCCCAAGGGGAACTGCCTGCTGTGTTGCACCAGCAGAGGACCCGGATGGAGCCAGCAAAGGTGATGGGATCGGGTGTATTCGCTATGACCCATCCTGCTGGAGATGCGGCCGCATCGAGCGAATTAAGTCAGTGGGTCACTTACTGGTTCGTAGGAAGCGATGCGGCGTATGCCAATTCCCCAGAGGTGTGGAGTGCCTATGTGGATTCTCAAGTGGCGGCTGAGTGCAAAGCAGCCGAACACAACTACGTGGATGCCTGCCGTTTAAACCAACGCTCAGAGCAGTCCAGTGGCATGCCTTGGCAGCCCTCAGAGCATAAGCCGCCATGTGGTGGTCTGTCCGAATGGGTCCGCGTAAACACTGAGGATTGCCGCCGCATGCTGCGTGCTGAGTATGAGCGCGAATGTGCGGAGGATCAGCGAGTTGCGGCTTGGTTGCGAGGGTGCGCCGGATGAAACCTATTTTCCTGCCCGCCGCTGTCCTTGAGTTCATGGACGAACTGGGCCCAAAGGCTCCTTCGCCTGGGCGACTGGAGCGACTGCAAAAACTCCGCGACGAGGCATTGGCCAAAGGGGCTCATGTTCTGTTGCTGATTTGGCCGACCCTCGATTGGGTGCTGCTCGCTGTCGAGGCGCCTGGGGACGTAGTAATTCGGGATGCAGCGCAGTTGGTGCCCAATGTGCTGGCCAATCTCGATGCGCTAGGACAGATGTATGAGAAGGCCAGGCAAGGCCGCAATCTCACTTGGCTCAAGCTTGAGCGTCGTCCAGCCACTACCCACTAACGAAAACGCCCCCGGCTGCAACCGAGGGCGTTTGAGGATCTTCATTGTGCCCGCTCAATCTATGCCATGGCTAAGAACCATGCAAGCTGTATGCACCTCTCAGCTTGCGCTCCGTCGGCTCACCCGTTACTCTGCGCCTGTCGCTGCAAATTCAGCGACCGGGTTTGGCGACCCGATCTTAAGAAGGCGCACATGCGCCCCCATTCCGTTTGCAGGCGCTTTTTTTGTGCCCGCATTCTCGTGTTATGGCGGCTGTGCGCGGGAGACCCTCGGGTCTGCCGGGTTCCTTCTTACCCGGTTCGCCAACCTGCGCACAGCTGCCACCCTAATCCGTTTGGCGACGGACCGTGGCAGTTCCCCATTAAGAAGGAGCTCCGTCCATGCACGCCCTCAATCCGTCCGCACTACAGAACCACATTGCCGCCCTGAAGGCTCGTGCCATTGCGGCGTTGCACGCCAACTCATCCCTCTCCGTCCGATTGGCCCGCTACAACGCGGCTATGGCTCGTGCCCGCGTCCTGGAAGCAAACGGGGGTGCTCAATGACCACTCCAGTACAACACTGCTCGAAACCCAAAGACCTGCTTTGCGTTACCGCACAGGCTCCTGTTTGCGCCCCAATGGATACGATCGCCTGTGGCACAGAGCGAGCTCAGGGGGTGTTGTGCTTGTTGAAGGATCAGTTCGAGGCGGAGCAGGGCCAGCGCCTGACTAAACGTGTGATCCTCGGCGACTTGCGTGAAGTGCCTGGAACGCTGGAGCAGACTCGTACCCTGGCCGTGCATGCCGATGACTCGACCCGCCATGTCGCGGAATGGGGGCGGAAATGAGCGGGCGCGTGCACGTTAATACCGCGGGTGGCACCAGTTTCTCTAAGCACAACTCGTCGAATGTCCCGTTCTTCCAAGTGTGCCCCGATATCTCCGGAGAGGAAGCGTTGGAGCAAGCTTCGGTGCTCATGAACTGCGTGAACAAATTGACTCAGCTGGCCGGCGTGAACGATGACAACAATGCGCTGGTGTGGGCTGCGCACTATTTGGGTGAGCAGGCTAAGGCGCTTGTCGATGATGTGACCACTGGGATTCAGATCGCCGAGAGTGGCCAAGCATGAGTAGGAAGATGCCCAACTCCAGGCATCCGACCTTTGCGCAGGTCAAAGCCGCCTCCTGCGCGGCGATTGACCGCGTGCTGGCCCACTGGCTTCCCGGTGGCAAGCGCGTAGACGGTGGTAAGGAGTACACCGCCCCCAACCCAACAAGAGCGGACAAGCATTCAGGCTCGCTCAAGGTGAACTTAGCCAAAGCCACCTGGTGCGACTTCGCTACCGGTGACAAAGGCGGTGATTTGATTGACTTGGTGCGCTACCTCGATCGAGGCACCGATGTGGAGGCGTGCAACAAACTGGCAGCCTTCCTGGGTGTTGAGGCGACGAGCAACCCCAGCGTCACGCCACCCACTAGCCTGGCTAAAAAACCAGAGTGGGTGCCTGTGCTGCCCATTCCTGAGCAGGCAATGCAGAAGGTGCTGCAAGCGCACCGGCAGCACGGTAAACCTTCCAAGGTTTGGATTTATCGTGACACCAACGGTCAGCCGCTTATGGTGTTGTACCGCTTCGACCTCGGGGCGGATGAGGGCGGCACGCCGCGCAAAGTGTTCGCGCCCCTCACTTGGTGCAAACACTCTGCGAATGACTCGTTGGCCTGGCGCTGGCAGGGCTTGTCGGAGCCTCGCCCGCTGCTGCGTCTTGATGAGCTGGTTAAACGTCCATCGGCACCAGTAGTGCTGTGCGAGGGCGAGAAGGCTGCCGATGCAGCTGCCGAGCTGTTGCCCGATCATGTTGCCACCTGCTGGCCCAACGGGACGAACTCTTGGCAGAAGGCTGATTTCGCGGCGCTCGTCGGGCGTGACGTATTGCTGTGGCCTGACAACGATTCGCCAGGCTTGAAGTGCATGAATGCCTTGGCTGACCACCTGCGAAAGCTTGGAGCTGCCTCCGTGCAGACGGTAGCCTTCAGGATGTTCGGGCAACTCCCTGGTATGGACGGTGAGCGCCCCACTTTCGCGCCAGGCGGGGAGTGGCGCGAGGGTGATGATGCAGCGGATGCCCAATCCAAAGGCTGGACTGCCCAACACCTGGCAGAGTTGCAGCGCACCGGGGAGCTGTTTGCCCTCGCACCTGCCGCTACCCCCACCAAGCAGAGCAAGGGCACTGGCCAGGCCAAGCCGCAATCCGAGAAGAAAACCGCCCCGGCCCCGAGCGGCTTCCGTGTAACGAAGGATGGAGTGTTCTATGTCGGTGAGGATGGCGAAGCACGCCCGGTTTGTTCACGGCTAGAGGTATTGGCTCGCACCCGTGACGAAAAGGGTCACGGCTGGGGCCTACTGGTGGAGTTCGATGACCCCGATGGGGCCAACAAGCGCCTCAACATTCCGGCCAGGGCAATGGCGGGCGACTTTGGCAAGGAAGTGCTCGCGCCACTGGTTGATATGGGGCTGCGCCTGGCGCCCGTGCGGACTGCTCGCAATTCGCGCAACGATCTACAGAGCTACTTACAAGGCTATGACGGTGCTGAGCGTGCTCGCTTGGTCACTCGTCTAGGTTGGCACGGAGATGCCTACTTGCTGCCAGATCGGCAGATAGGTGCCAGCGTCGAATATCTGCACTTCTACGAAGCCGGTGCCCAGCTTCCGCCGATCACTCAGGCAGGGACACTGGAACAATGGCAGCAGCAAATCGGTGCGCTTTGCGTGGGCAACAACCGCTTGGCTTTCGTCGTATGCGTGGCTTTCGCAGGTGCGGTATTGCATCTACTGGGGCACGAGTCGGGTGGCTTCCACCTGTATGGCGATAGCTCGGGCGGGAAGACCACTCACCTGCAGGTGGCTGCCTCGGTGTGGGGTGGGCCACGCCTGGTGCGTTCCTGGCGTTCTACAGACAACGCCCTGGAAAGTATCGCGGCAGCGCACTCGGACGGGTTGCTGGTGCTTGATGAGATCGGGATGTGCGACCCACGGATCATTGGGGAAACGGTCTACATGCTGGGTAACGGCACTGGTAAGGCGCGGGCCAATGATCGTGGCATGACTGGGCGCCAAGTTCAGGAGTGGCGCTTGCTGTTTCTCTCCACCGGGGAAAAGACCTTGGCGCAACACATGGCTGAGGCAAACAAGGAATTGAAAGCCGGTATGGAGGTGCGACTGCTTGCTGTACCGACTGACGCGAGCAAAGGGCTAGGGCTGTTTGAAGAGCTGCATGGGTTCGACGATGCCGCCGCGCTGTCGGATGCTCTCAAGGCCCGGGTTAGCCGATGCTATGGCACGCCTGCCCTGGCTTTCCTGTCGGCCCTTTGTGAGCCCACCAAGCTGCGGGCATATGCGGCCATGGTGCGCAGCACTCTGGAGCGGTTTACCACTCAGGCATTACCTGCCAGCGCCAGCGGCCAGGTACAGCGTGCCGCAACTCGCTTTGGACTGGCAGCGGCGGCGGGTGAGTTGGCCACAGCCTTGGGGGTTACAGGATGGCCTGACGGACTAGCGCTGCAATCCGCGCGCGTGTGCTTGGATGCTTGGTTGGCTGAACGTGGAGGTGCTGGAAACCTGGAAGGTGACGCTATCGTGGCCAGACTGCGCGGCATGGTGGAGCGCTATGGAGAAAGTCGCTTCACGCGATGGGATTCTATTGCAGCAAAGACCGATGACCATGCTCCACGTACAGCAGACCGGCTTGGCTTTCGCAGGACTATGGATCATGGCATTGGTGACTCTCTATATACGTCGGTGACCTATTACTTCCTCGGCACAACTTGGCGTGATGAGGTTTTTAAAGGGATGAACTTGCGAAATGTAAATAGAGAGTTAGTCGCGCGCGGAATACTTGAGCCGAGCGGAGACGGAAAAGCCGCCCAATCCGTAACACTACCCGGAATGCCGAAAGGGCGGGTTTATGTTGTGAATTCGAATGTATTGCTTAGCGACTAAATAATAGAGTTCAACGAGTCTGGAGATTATTGGCCAATTATAGGCTCGGCCTGCCTACGCCTGCGCTTATCTAAATTTAATTGTTGGAGTCCAAAATGAGTACGAATTCTTCTGCGCTAAAACAATGCCGGGCTGAACTGGAGAGCTTGAAGAAAGAACTTCCCAAGCTAAAGGCAGTTTCTGATGAGGCAGCGAAAAACTTTTCGAATAGCCGTCATGGAAGACCTGTTTATCCTCGGGATCAGATCGATCCTTATTCGAATGCTAAGGCCAGAATTGATGAGCTGTCCCGTGAGATTTCAAAACTTCAGGGGCTGGTGAATTGGGAGGAGGGTGTAAAGTCTGCCTCTGAGGATGTACGTCTGGCAAGAAAGGATATAGGCAAGGCCGAGAGCGAAATAAAGAACCTGCGTGATAAGCGAGAGATGCTTGAGTCTAAAAGGGCTGCTCTTATTGCGAAGCACGAGCGTGAATTTAAAGCGGCTGAACACGATGAGCATGAGGCCGCCCAAGCTTATGCCAAAGCGATAGGGGAGAATGATAGCGGGGGTGAGAGCAAGGCAGAGGGATTGTTGGAGAAAGCATCTCGGGCATTGGCGGTAATTAAACAAACGCTTCAAGGTGCTAATACAGTTTCCTCTGCACTGAGTGATCAACTATCGGAACTTGACGATGCAATTCAACAGAAGCAAGCCGAGCTTGATAGCTTGAATTTCAAAGTCCTGCAGGCTGCTCGATTTTATTGGGCTGACCGCTTTGAGAAGGCTGCACATGAACTGGCGACCCTGGCAGCCCATGTTGCAGCTGCTGAAAAACTACTTGGATATGGCGATAGCTTGAGTGACTTCTATATTCCAACTGTATCTCCTGAAAAAGGTCGCTTCATTTCTCATCGCAGGCTTTTGGAACGACGTAGCAATATAAAGCTTGAGCAGTTGACAGATATATAGTTGCAAGCTCCCGCAGCTCAGCTTCGCTACAGGATCAAAACACCATCTCCAAATGTTTCGCGATGGTGTTTTGGTCTGCGTAAATAAGAGAGTTTCAGCTGCGCTTAGTGACATAGCTCGCAAGTCAAGGATTTATTTAAATACGGCCCGTCGTCCGTATGAAAGTCAATTACTCGCGCTGGATGGTAGTGGTTTTTAATGCACTCAGCAGGTATGTCGTGTCTCACTTCATAGCAGGGCGCCGACGACGTTCTACGCGGCTTTCTCGCTCTAAGCTGCCCCCACTCCGAGAGGATCATCTTTCCGACCTCACGTTTCTGCGCGTCAGGGATGAGAGTCACGGGGATATTAACCTCTAAGATCGTAGGGATGCCGATCTGCCGCAGGCGTAACCGATAGTCCTCTCCCCATCGATCTCCGTCACTCATACGAGCTGCAAGGGCCATCAAGTACTCACTGCCGTGGATAATGTAATGGCCATGCTGCTCAATCATTTTTCTATCGTCACTCGATAGCCAGATACGGCCCCGCTCACTTAGTCCACGCTGATGCATCAGCTCTATCGCTCGATGCCGCAATCCGCTCGGAACGTCAGCGTAAATTCTGTGGAATTTTTTCAGAATTCTTTCTACAGCCTGTCCTTTTAGACCACTTTCAAAATACGAAGATAGGCTTTCCGGCCTACATCCATGAAACCCCTTAGCGTGGGTGTAGTAGCCCCAAAGGGCCTCACAAAATGCTGGCACTAGATGCTGATGATTAGGCAGCCAATCCATTACATCTGACCAGCAATCGGGCCGGGCACGCTCAAGGTGCTTGCGTACATGGGGTGTCAAAATCAGGGAAGCATATCTAGGAATTGCTCTTAGCCAGGCACGGCGATTGCGCCAGTCAAGTACACGTTCAGTCATAGTATTTCCTGTTAAACAAATGCCCTAGAACCGATCATTGATGGTTTTTTCGTCGTTTGCCGAATGTGAGTCTTGTCTGAAGCATATTCATCATCCTGACAATATGGGGCCCTATCGATCACTACCGAAACGCACGGGGCCAAACTCGCGCCATCCACCGACTGAGGTCGACCCATTGGTGTCCTTCGTGGAGGGCAGCTATTGATTACTAGCTGCCATTCGCGACGGGGCCATTCAGCATAAACTACCACGGGGATAGACTCGGCTTACCTAGCCCTCTCTCCTAACGAAAGTCAGAACTTCTCTGAGTGGAAAAATAAACTCGGATAAACCTCCATAGTAGGGATTGTTTCGAGTGGAATAGATTTTTCCTGCATTAAGGCACCTATAGCATCAGCCGTACTCATAGCTCTAAGTTTTATTTTTTCTGGTCGACCTAGTTGGATATATTTCAAGGTATCTACTAACGCTCCCCAGAATTGGCATTTTTCTAGAGTTGTAGACCTTTCCAGGCCCGAGCAAATACTTACTTCGGATACAAACTCATCAAACCAGTTAGGGTCTAAAGAGTTGATTGCGATATTCGCTTTCATTTGAATTCTAGGATAATCTTCAAATGAAATTATTTTGGTGTTTTCAATGAGTGAAATAATGAGTTCGGTGCAATACGTCATGCGTAGCATTCCACTCATGAAAGAGCGCCAAGGCAGGTAACTGGAGCGCTTAACTACTATTGGCAAAAACTCCTTTATTCGATGCAGCAGGCGACCTATAAATATCGCTGAGCGCGCTGAGTCAACTGGCAAAACAGTTCCTAGAACTGTGATGGCACCCATTGCCAGCATTCCGTTAGCAGATGACCCATGCCCGCCATCGAGAGGAAGTGTATCGCAAGCACTGAGCAAAACTATCGGGGGCATTCGTACTGAATCTCGTAAAGCCCATACATCTATGGCTTGTCCACCTATAACTATAGAGCCCACGCCGGCAGATTCAGTTAGGGTTCCATGCCCGTCAAAGACCATTAGTGCACCATGGAAATTATTGATGGCAGCAACGAACTGATCGATATTATAAACATCAATAAACTTGTATTTCGGGTAGTTTTTATGTGCTTTGGAAAGCTTGTGGAGCACATCTTCTAGTACGGTTCGTATTTTGTCTTCTTTGTCGAAAGATCTTACTATAAGTATTTCTTCAAAGTCTGCTATTGCAATATTTACGTACTGGCTTCGTAAGCATTGCTGCATACTAAGATTGCCTGGGGTAGCAGAGATTCGACTTGCATCACACCTGAGCGAAAGTGGAAGTCCTCGAATGGGCAGCCACTCGAGGGGGATATCGCTTAATAAACTAACACCAGAGAACTCAGGCAGGGACTTATGGATTAGTGTGCTATGCTCCTGCGCCACTAGAGACGTCATTTTATTCTGTATTTTCAAGGCAAGCTTGCACGTTTTGAATTTTACATGGGGGTTATTCCCCCTTGCGCAGGCCGCTAAGTTTATAAGGTCACCTTTCACTCCATTTATCCGCGACTCCATCCTTAGTACGGGAGTAACCTCAGGGGTATTAAGTATGGCTAAACAAGCTCCAAATGCTCGTAGTTCCATTTGATAACTGCGCAGGAACATTGAAAAGAGTTTGTTTTCGAGAAGATCACCAAGATCTTTTTCGCTGTTTGTGAAGTTTAATTTGATGTAGCTGCCTGGTCTCTTTATTGACTTGACAAGCCGGCGGAGTGCGCTAACGATATCTGCGTTTTCATTAACTTCACTGAATAAGTCCCTGTCTACATTTGCCTTGTAGAGATGCCACAGTATGGGCTCAGTTGTTAAACAAATTTTATTTTCAATAGGTGCTTCTGCGGCCAGCTTCCTTCGCAGACTCATAATGGCTCTGCACGATTTCGCCACTGCTGGTACGTAATCATTGATGCGATGAATTCCCAGCGCTTTATCTAGGCTGATCTCTGACCCAAGCGATGCTGCAATGATTTCATTAGGCCTAGTAATCCCGTGCGCGTACCCTGGGAATTGCAATCTGCTCCATGGCGGGCGCTTAGGACTAAGCAGTTCATCAATCGAGTCAAAAAAAATCGAGTTAATTTCTCCATTTTCTAGTAATTGAACAGTCCGCTGGGTAATATATCGGCTAAACCGCTCACTACTTACTTCCCTAGTTTCAGCATTGGCACTGTCTGATGTTGAAACATGAAGCCATTCGGGTTCGTTTTCAACCAAAAAGTCATTTACTGCATTATAGGTTCTATCATTTGAAAGAATGCATTTGAATGTAACCGTGCTGAGATTTTTTGCATTATCCTTTAGCGACTCGATCGTTATTGGAATGATTGTAGGTGAAGTGATGCCTGCAACTCTTGATCTCAAAACTGGTGCGCGCTTTGATTTTAGCTCTCTGATATCGAAAGGCAACATCAGCGACAGCTCTAGCAAATCAACAGATAAAAGTATTCCTGGCCAGTAGGCCATAAACATTGATGCTGACTTGCAGTCCTCTCTGAAGTGGGGGATATAATATTGAATTCTATATCTAGGATAGCGAGCGTGCTCCTCAAAAAATAGTCGCTTTACCAAATCTAGGTTCTCGGAATTTTTGGGCATGCAAATTCATCCTTGTCTATTTGCTAAATTTTAGTGCTTTGGGGTTTATATGTCATCCCGGCCTTTAATTCCTAAGCGGGTCGTAGAGTTTTACCGCGCATTACTAAACGGGCACGGATATCTCTTTCAGTTGTTGCAGTAACTTAGGTCTGCCAGATATCCCCCTAGGTCCTTCGGTGATGACCAGGTGCTTCTCTGTTTTTTCTTGGAAACACTGAATTAACTGTGCCAAATTTCTCCCAAAACACTCCATTAGGACATTTAGCTCTTTTTCTCGACTATCTAAAAAAGTATCGAGGTAGTCGGATGTCACGATGTCGATTATGGTATTTAGTTGACGCCCCTCATTTCCTTCCCAGCGTAGACGAGCATGGGTTATGTTTTCCAGTTTCAGTTCATCGCTATCGGAGACATATGTGGCTTCAAATAGGCTTCCGTCCACTACGATTACTGGCAGAGCAATCACTGCTAAAAGATGGTCTTCTGGTTTGAACTGATAGTCGTCGTAAAATCTAGTGATATTTAAGCAGTTTGAGACCACTCCTTGAACTGCTTGATAGAATAAATCGTTTCCTTTTGAAAAGGCTTGTCTTCCTGAAAATGAAAAGCCTACTTCCCTGAACATGTCTAAGTTTTTAAACTCATCACTTCCGGCGGCGATCCATGCAATAGCTTGTCCTGCTGATGAAGATATTAACTGAGCTGCTAATGCAGACCTTGCAAATCGTTTTTCGTCTTTGAATAGTACCCAAGGCTTATCTTTACTCCACTTGCATTCAATTACGTGTTTAATTCGCAGGAATGAACGACCAATTGGAAGGTTTGCTGTTGCAAGCACATCAATTTCTCTAGCCTTGCCATCTATATCTTTTGCAAAGTAGCTTTGCTCCACTGAAAATCTTCTTTTCTTAAATTTATGAGCTGTAGAAAACTCCAAAGGGTAGCCTTCCATCTTAACCCACTGTGTTACTTTGTCTTTCAAAGTAGTGTCCATAAGGTACCTATATATAGATGACATATTTTGGGTAGCTTACGCCACCTCTATTGCATGCACTCCGTCTCTACGCGTGACTCCTTCAGTTGGCTGGGAGTTGCTCCGGAAACGTTACAGTAGGCAGAAGAAAAGCGATATTACCTATGGGCAGAGTACGAAGTCGCAAGCGGCATGTCCACAGTCCGCTTCTGATCGACACTAGCCGGCCGAGGGTGCGAACTTTACTGGTCTAGACGATCCAGGCGACTGTTCACGTCAAATGCAAACAGGGAGGACGTCCGAGGCGGCAGTGCAAGCCTGCAAGTCCAAAGGGATGAGCCAGAGTCAGGTAGCGACCCAAATGGGCCTAGTTGCCTCCCCAGGAAACGTCACCGAAATAAGTAACGTAAGTAGCTCGAGTTCTCGGTTTGATCTATACATCTCGCCCTCCTCGTGGTGGCCGGCTTTTTGCGCTGATGTACCGAACTAACCTGCGCCAGAGCCACCTCCACCCCGATCCATAGTGCTCCACCTGGTTCAGGCGGTTACGGAACACCTATTGTGTTCCTGCACTTTTGTGTTCCACATTTTTCGCAATGGTGTTCCTTGGCAATAGGCCTCGTGGTTTCTGGCTTCCAGCGCTTTCGGAACACCAAGCACACCAAGAACACCGGCTTTTCATGGTTACACCCCCCACGCCCCGGAACGGGCTGATGCCGGCAGCGCGGCAAGCCCTTAGACTTCCCGCACTGCCCGGTGAACTTGGCCGCTTTGGACAGGGAAGCCTGCAGCTCATCGATAGTGCCTCGTCCACTGTCTTAGATACCGGGTGGGACGTATGCATTTGCCCTTTTTTTGGGTCCTCCCCATACCCCCCTCCCTACACGGGTACGGGGACTCGCGGTTTCCCTGCAGCTGAGATTTTCCTTGGGATGTCCGTCTTCTGTTTCATTCGGCTGAGGCCCCAACGATCCCGAAAGTTTGACTTGACGCTTGTTGCCAGGGCGCGGCTGCATCTCAGCCGTCAGCCGTCAGCCGTCAGCCGTCAGCCGTCAGCCGTCAGCCGTCAGCCGTCAGCCGTCAGCCGTCAGCCGTCAGCCGGTCGGCCAGCTAAGCGGTCAGAAGACAGGCAGGCAGAGTTGCTGCTCGGCGGGTTGTGTCTTGCGATGCCGCCAAGGCAGGGGAGGGTGAATTGGGTTTTAGGTATATGGTTAGGTATACGGTTTGGGAATATAGAGGCTAGATGTCAATAAATACGGGTCTATGGGTGCCTGATTCGACTCCTGTCTCCGCACCAGAAAAATCAAGGCTTGCAGTGAATGCAGGCCTTTTTGGGTTTTAGAGGCTGGAGGGGCTTAGGCAAAAATAGATTTGTCCCCTTTCTGTCCAAATGCCTGCCTAGTTCTTCCTTTCTTCCTTTACCTTGTTATCAATCGCGTCCCCATAGACGTCCCCTTGAATTCGGCTTTTGGCATCAATCAGCTTTACTTCCAGGTTGTTCATATGCCACCAGAGTTCAGATTGCTTTACGTCGATTGGCACATCTTCACACAGAGCTAGCAGGGTTTCGACCTCTTGGAATGTCAACCGAACATCGGTTTCTCGCTTTTCCAGAGGTTTCTTGTCTAGCTCGTCTTGGACTCTCTGCTCGAATGACTTCGTCATGTTTAAGCTCCTTTGAAGTGGCCCCACTTAGATACAGCGCTTCTGCGGCTTCTAGCAAGGCCAGCTCGGTGGCGCGAACGCCAGTGGCAGGGAAAAGGGGAAAAGGGGGCAGATTTATTCTCTCCTCCGTCAGGATGGGGCAAAGTTAAAACTAGTGGTTGGATGGAGCAAAGAGAAATAAATCCGTCCCTATTCCGATTCCCTTTTCAGCTGACCCATAGCAGTCGGAAAGCTAGCGGCCCAGCAAACCAATCAACCGAGACGCAATTGCCGCGGAGTCACATCCAACAGACGACGCATCAAACGCCTGAGCGCCGTTGGATCCCTATAGCCCACACGTGTCGCGATTTCCTCGACAGAATATTGGCCGGATTCCAGTAGCGCTCTTGCCTTGTTGAGCTGCACCCGCTGGATGAGCTGTCGGGTCGAGTGCCCCGTCGCTTTGTGCACGTGGCGCGACAAGGTTCGTTCCGACATGCCGACGCTCTCGGCCAGCGCCCTCACGCCGGTAAGCTCCGGCAGCGAGTCTTCGATCTGGGCGGTCAGGCGCGATACCAGGGCATTACCTTGCACCAGCACGGCGGGGATGATGAAAGGCGACTGCAGTTGCCGGCGGTCCAGCAGGAGTGCCTTGCCCACCCTGTCAGCGATGTCAGGTGAAAGGCGCCGGCGCAGCAGGTGGAGTATCAGGTCGGTCTGCGCGAAGGCGGCGCCCGCTGTGGTTAGCGGGGGATCGGCCAGCACCATGAAGTCCGGGTCTACGCGGCAGCCTGGAGCATGGGCCTGCAGGTGCGGAGCCAGCCACCAGGAAGTTGTAACCCGCCTCCCGTCAAGTAGCCCTGCTGCATGGAGTAGAAAGACGGCCGAGCAGGATGCGGCAACTTCCTTGCCGTTCCGGACGTGATTGGTCAACGCAGTGAGGAAGGGCGCTGACCAGGGTTCCGCGAGGCGCTCTTCAAGGTGCTCGACATCGCTGATACCTATGCCCGGTATGACCCAGCAGGAGTTGTCCTCGGCACTCTGCTCTATCGGTTCCACCTGCAGCGCCAGGCCATGGCCCAGTGTCACCTGCCCAGGCTGAGGGCCGCAGATCCGCCAGCGTGGTGTGGCGAGGTCGCGTTGTTCAGCGATGGTTGCTGCGGTGGCGAGGATGTCCAGCGTGGAGGTCACGCTAGAGGCGAATGCGCCGGGTACGACCACAATCGTGAAATCATGCATTGTCGGATTATGCTCGAAAAAGGACGGATCGGACACTTTTGCCAGAAGCGAATGACAGGCCAAATAAAGTCCAATTCATCGCCAAGGTTTCAGCCATGCCCAATATCCTTATCAAGGTTCCTACCGGTGCTTTCAGCGCGGCGCAACGTGAACACCTGTTGAAGCGTGTCAGCGAGGCGGCTATCGCGCACGAGCGCATAGGCAACGATCCGCGGCAGCGTAACCTGTGCTGGGTGCTTATCGAGGAGGTCCAGGCGGCCAACTGGTTATGTGGTGGCCTGAACGTGCACGCTCAGGCCATTCCCTGCATCGTTCTGGTCAAGGTGCCGGCCGGAGTCCTGGACGAACAGATGCGCGCGGATTACGTATCGGGCCTGCACCAGGCTATCGAGCAATGCAGAGGAAGTGATGATCAGCGGATGCTGATGACGTCGATTCAGTTGGTGGACATCGTCGATGGCACATGGGGGGCGAACGGGCGTCTCTGGCGCCTGAGCGACTTCACTCGCGCTGCCGGTTACGGACATCTTCTTCCTCGGCTCTAGAAGGTGTGCCGGCCCTTTCCCTGATTGACTGCCGGGCCCGCGCCGTCTACAACCATCGGTGGTCCGGATGCGATGTTATTTCGCCATCCCCATGCCCCCCACCAGCAAGGATGCAACCATGGTGCAGACAGTCGAATACTGGCGTGAAACCGATCAGTCCTGGCATCAGGGTCCGCCGGGGATTGCGGTGGTGACGGGGGATGACAACTACATCGGCAACCATCCGGTGACTGGCGTGGCACAGTTCATGACCTTTCCCGCGACGTTCCGCGGCCTGGTCGGTGATGCGCTGCGCTACATCCATGCGACCCCGGCCGGTCGGCATATCCTGCTGCCGTTGTCGGCAGCCAGCGTGGTGTCGATCCTGCCGTCGCAGGGAGGGAACACGGTGGCGACGCGAGGCGGTGGGGCGATGAACCTGGTGGCCGAGGAACTGACCCCGGCGAGCATGATCGGCGGCGTCACCCAGGCGGCGCTCAATCGCATCAATGTGCCGCACTATGCCCAGGCGAGCTGGCTGACCCATATGATCAACAGCTCTCCCGAGCTTCTGCTGGATGCGGTGCCGGGCGCCGGCACGGGGTTCTTCGCCCGGCTTGAGAAAGCCCGCCAGTACGCCAACCAATGGGGGCTGCTGGCCGACCGCCGTTACCTGCGCTGGACCAGTTCCAACGAGGGCTACTTCAATGACCAGACCCTGGGCCGCTCGCTTGACGCCGGGGGCTACAACATCGGCATCACGCTCCATGAAGTGGCCGGCTGGATCGCTGGCAATCCACTGCCGGCACGCCTGTCGCCACGGGCGCAGAACCATGCGCTGGTCGCGACCCTCGCAGCGCTGCGCGATGTTTCACCGTCCGCCAATGGTGCCGAATCCGTGATCGGCTGGAATCCTTATGCCAGCAATCCGCTCAATCTCAGCCGTCCGCCTGCCATCGGCCTGGCCCATGAGCTGATTCACGCCTATTACAGCGGCTTGGGCCAGCAGCTCGGGCGTGATTTCGGGCACCCCAGCACGGTGTTGTTCGAGTTTCTCTGCGTCGGGCTGGGGCCGTGGGACGAGGCGCCGATTTCGGAAAACGGTATTCGTCGGCACTGGTATTCCCATGCGGTGCCGTTGATGGGGCCGGGGGAGAAGCAGAGTCGCAAGGCAATGCCGAAAAGGATCAAGTATTTGTAAGCGTTGAAAAAATCTGGGAACGGCACTTACTAATTTGGAGGAGTGAATTGCTGTTTTGGCCCTAGAAGTGGACATTACCGCATTACATCTGGGAGGAAGAGAACCGCCGTTCTTCTCTGAGGTATCCCTGACGCAGATGGACATACATGGACAGCGAAAGCGAGTTGACGACGCTGTCAACTGGGCCTATTTTCCGCGCATCCCGCCCGAGGCTGTAAGCCTTCCGCCCCATCCAGGACGTGCCGACCCCTTGGGCGTTCTGCTACATGGAGGAAGCGAATGCTGACAGCTGAGCCCCTTCAAAAGGGCTGACAGTGGAGATCGCTTTGTCATCGGCGGTGCGTCTGTTGGGTTTCCATATCCATTCTTACCGACCGCCTCAATCCAGCACCGAGCCAATCTCTTCAAGCATCTTGTGTGGATCACCCCCCAGGCTCCTCGCGATCTCCAGAAACTCGATCACATCCAGTCTCCGTTCTCCCCGCTCGAACTTGGAAACGTACGATTGAGGCCTTCCCAGCCGCTCCGACAGCTCCTGTTGTGTGAGTCCGGCCTCCTTCCGTGCCTTGACCAGCAGGAGAAGGAAGCGTTGATAAGCAGCGGTGTGAATCGTCTTCATCGTGGTGTGCCGGTTGATAAGCCGACCTACCTAATAAACCTGAAACAGGTTTATCCCAAAACGGGTTTTTGGTAGGCTCGGGCATTCACCATGGAAGAGGTCGATGCTCGTCATGAATTCCCGAATGAATTTCAGCCCGGTAAACACCACCGCTGGCATCGCTACGTTCAGTAACTGCACTGCCGTCAGTGAGCCCTTGTTCCGTGTGAATCCTGGAGTACCGAGCACTGAGGCGCTGGCTCAGGCGTCCGTGCTGATGGACTGCATCAACCGCTTGACCCTAATCGGTGGCGTGGATGACGAAGGCGGCGCTCCGGTCTGGGCAGCCCATTATCTGGGCGAGCAGGTGAAGGCACTTATCGATGATGTGGGCATGGGGCTTCGCGACGGGCGAGGGGCAAACGAGACAGATTAATTTTCTGCTCGGGCAGGATGAAACAGGTACCAAACGCTAAAAAAGGCCCGCATCCAAGCGGGCCTTCCTGATCTACAAGGGCATAACAACCCGGGAGCAACCCCCGGCCTCAGCCCTCCAACCTCATATGCAACAACGGAAACGGCCGCCCCTCGCCATCCAGCGGCGAGCGGCCGGTCTGCACGAATCCGTAGTGCAGATAAAAGCCCGCCGCCTCGGGGTTCTGTTCGTTGACATCGACACTCAGCCCGCTGCGCGAATGGCGGGCGTGGTCCAGCAGCGCGCGGCCAATCCCCTGGCCGCGCAGGTCCGGTTCGATGAAGAGCATTTCCACATGGCTTTCATTCAGGCCGATAAAGCCTGTTGGTAGGTCCAGGTCATCCACCGCTACCCATAACTCGACAGCAGGCAGGTAGGTGTCACGCAGCTGCGGTAGCAGCGCTTCTATGTCGGACGGTTGCAGGAAGTGGTGGGTGGCGCGAACGGAGCGCAGCCAGAGGTCGAGCAGCAGTGGGTGGTCGGCGTTGGTGGCCTGACGAATGAGCATGAAAGCATCCTCGTGCACTTGATGTGAAAAACCAGGCTCGCCATTAAGCGGCGGCCATTAAGTGCCGGCGAGATGGATGACCGCTTCGCGAATCAACGCCTGGGCGGTGCACAACAGTGGTGCCGGGAAGGAGGGAGGCGGGACGATACTCAGAAGGGTAGCGGGTCGTCAATCAGCCTGGATCGATCGCCGAGGCGGAAGCTATCGTGATCATCCGTTCGAATGTTTTGCCATTCGAAAGCTTATCAAAAGCAAGGTTTGAAACATTTAGAAATAATTTCATAAGTCGACAAGCCTGAAGGAAATTTCATTCACCCTTGACCGTTCGTCGGCTCAAACCCGCATGACACCTCGGTTTCACCCCATGTTCATAGGGGTTATCACTAAAGAATTAATACTAAGCGCGTGTACGAATTGTCCGGCGTGGATCCAATTTTTTGGCTACAAATCTCTCCCCATATGGAACCTGTATTCGCCAAGGTCAGGCTTTTCGACATGCAGTGTGTGTAGTTCCTCAAAGCTCTAGCACGCATTCAGAGACGGATTTGCCTGATCCACGAAGGAGTCGCACGTGGACAGAAGATTCGCCAAGAAAACCTTTACCGCTCGTTTTGCACCCTTGCCGCTGGCCGTCAGCATGGCGGCAGCCGGGATGGTTTCCGGATTCTTCAGTCCACAGGCACAGGCCCTGTGTACGACAGTCGGTTCCACGATTTCCTGTACTGGCATCACCGTGGGCCTGGTCACTTCGACCAGCGGCCTGACGGTCAACGTGCAGAACGGCGCGCAGATCTATCCTGGCGTTATCGACGCAGTCAACGCGGTGTCGCTCACTGGTACCGGCACCACCGTGAACAACGCCGGGCGTATCGACCCTTCGCTGCTGCCGGGCCTGGTTTCCCTGGCTTCCGGTCTTAACCTCAGCAATGCCGCTGGCAGCACGGTGCTGGTAAACAACCTCTCCACCGGCCAGATCATGGGCACGTCCAGCCTGCTCGGGGCGAACCTGCTGGGCCTCGGCGGGATCGGCCTGGTGGTGCAGAACGGCGCGGGTGGCACCACCACGGTGAATAACACCGGCCTGATCAGCGGTACTGCGCTGCTCAGCGCCGCTGTACTGCCGGAAGACATGGCCGTGATCGCGCTGCGCGGCGGGGCCAGGAACGTGCTGACCAACAATGCGTCCGGCCTTATCACCGGCCGCGTGGCGATGCAGGCGTCGGCCGCAGGCAACACCTTCACCAACGCCGGTACGGTCACCGGCAGTATCAACCTGGGTGCCGGCTCCGGCGCCAACACCTTCAACGCCATCACCGGCTCCGTGATGAGCGGCGGGGCGGGCGTCGGTGTCAATCTGGGCGTGCTCGGTGGCCTTGGCCTCGCCTACGTGGCGGCGGGTATCGTCGACGGCGGTACCGCCAACAACGGCAACACGCTTAATCTGCATAACACCATCGGTGGCGGCGTGGGGCTGACGGGCTCTGGCACCATCGACGGCAGCAAGTTCGTCAATTTCAGCAACCTGAATATCACCAGCGGTACCTGGTCCCTGACCAACCAGCTGTTCGCGGGTGGCACCGTCAACCCGGCGGTCACGCTCAACGGCGGCCTGCTCAATGTGGACAGTGCGGCCCTTACCGGCGCAACCATTACCGCCAACGGCGGCGGCCTCGGTGCTGCGGTAGCGGGGGCGACGGTGAGCAATGGCATCACCCTCGGTACCAATGGCCTGCTGGTCAGCAACAGCGCCAATGGCCTGGTCCTGTCCGGCGTGCTCACCGGTGCCGGCGCCCTGACCAAGACCGGCACCGGCAACCTGACCCTCAGCGGCGCCAACGACTTCAGCGGCGGCACCACCCTGGCCGCCGGCACCCTGACGCTCGGCAATGCCGCGGCGCTTGGAACCCAGGGCCTGAACGTGACCGGCGCCAGCACCCTGGCGAACTCGAGCGCGTTGGCGGTGAACAATGCCATCTTGCTCAATGGCGCCAACCTGACGGTGAACAGTGGCGCTGCCCTGACCCTGGGCGGGGCGATCAACGGCACCGGTTCGCTGACCAAGACCGGTACCGCCGACCTGACCCTGGGCGGCGCCAACAACTTCGGTGGCGGCCTCAACATCAACGCCGGCAAGCTGATCCTCGGCACCGCCGGGGCCACCGGCGGCGGTACCATCACTGCCGGCGTCGGCGGTACCGGGGCGCTGGACACCAGCACCGCCCAGACCCTGACCAACCTGATCCAGCTCAACGGCAACCTGACCCTGACCGGCAGCAACGACCTGACCCTGGCGGGCAAGATTTCCGGTACCGGCGGGCTGAACAAGGCCGGGACCAATACCCTGACCCTGAGTGGTGCCAACGATTTCACCGGCAACTCGACGCTGGGTGGCGGCACCCTCATCCTGCAGAACGCCACTGGCCTGGGCACCGGCCAACTGACCCTGAGCGCTAACTCCAGCCTGGATGCCAGCGGGCTCTCGCTCGCCAATAACATCAATCTGGCGACCCGCACCTGACCCTGACCAACAGCACCGCCACCACCCTTGGCGGCGTGCTCAGCGGTACCGGTTCGCTGATCAAGAGCGGCGCTGGCGACCTCACGCTGGCAGGCGCCAACGCCAGCTACAACGGTGTCGTGCAACTGACCAACGGCAGGCTGGTGCTCGCCAACGACGCGGCAATCGGTATCGGCAGCCTGCGGACTTCGGCCAACACCACGCTGGACAGCGATGCCTCGCGCATCATCAACAACGCCGTCCAGTTGCTGGGCAACCTGAACTTCGCCGGCAGCAACGACCTGGCCATCAACGGCAGCATCTCCGGTAACGGCGGGCTGACCAAGAACGGCTCGGCGACCCTGACCCTCGGCGGCGCCAGCACCTATGTCGGTGGTACCCGTCTTAACGCCGGTACCCTGGTCCTTGGCGGCAATACCTCGCTGGGCAACCCCAATAGCCGGCTGACCGCCGCAGCCAACACCACCCTCGATGCCAACACCGCCGTTTCCATCCTCAATCGCGTGGACCTCGCCGGCACCCTGACCATCGGCGGTACCTCGGCCCTGGGCCTGAATGGTGTGATCGACGGTGTCGCTGGCGCCGGCCTGATCAAGAACGGCACGGCCGACCTGATCCTCAACGCAGTCAACACCTACAGCGGCGATACCCAGCTCAATGCCGGGCGCCTGGTCGTCGGCAATGCCGGCGCGCTGGGATCGGGCAGGCTGCTGGCCAATGCCGGCAGCACCCTGGACGCCAACACCGCGCTCAACCTCGGGACGGCCATCACCCTCAACGGCGCAGTCAACGTTGGTGGCACTGCCGACCTGACCCTGAGCGGGCTGATCGATGGCACTGGCAGCCTGGTCAAGGTCGGTTCGACCAACCTGACCCTCACCGGCACCAACACCTACAACGGCACCACGCTGCTCGGCGGTACCCTGGCCCTGAGCAACGCCGGCGCCATCGGCAGTGGCGATATCACCGTCGGCGGCGTGTCCACCCTGGTGGGCACCACTGCGCTGGCGCTGGCCAACAATGTCCACCTGAACTCCGTCCTGAACCTGCCGGTCGGCAGCAACGCGCTGACCCTCGATGGTGTCATCGACGGCACCGGCAGCCTGAACAAGACCGGCAGCGGCACCCTGACCCTGAATGGCGTCAATACCTACGGCGGCGGCACAGTGCTGGCCGCCGGTACCTTGGCGGTGGGCAACGGCAGCGCCCTGGGCAGCGGCACCCTGAGCACCGCCGCCGGTACCACCCTGGACACCGCCGGCCCGATGACGCTCGGCAACGCCCTGAGCGTCAATGGCCAGTTGAACCTGAGTGGCAGCAACCCGCTGACCCTGACCGGCAACATCAGCGGCACCGGCGGCTTGAACAAGAACGGCGCCAGCACCCTGACCCTCAGCGGCAGCAACAACTACGCCGGGCTGACCAACCTCAACAGCGGCACGCTGGTGGTGGGCAGCAACACTGCACTCGGCGCCAGCCTGCTCAACGCCGCGGCCAATACCGTGCTGGATTCCAGCACGGCCGTGGCCCTGACCAACCAGGTCAACCTGGCCGGCAACCTTGGCATCGGCGGCAGCGCCGACCTCGCGCTAAATGGCCTGGTCACCGGCAGTGGCAGCCTGACCAAGAATGGCGCCGGCGTACTGACCCTGGGCGGTGCCAATACCTTCCAAGGTGGCACCCAGCTCAATGCCGGGACCCTGGTGGTCGGCAGCAACACCTCGCTGGGCCTCGGCGCACTGACCGTCGCCGGACCGGCAACTTTGGACAGCAGCGCCTCGGTCATCCTCAACAACCAGGTCACGCTCAATGGCGACCTCAGCCTGGCCGGCAATAACAACCTGGGCCTCAACGGCGTCATCAGCGGCAGCGGCAACCTGATCAAGAACGGCACAGGCAACCTGCTGCTCGGCGGCGTTAACGCCGGCTTCAGCGGCAACACCCTGCTGAACGCCGGTCTCATCGCGATCGGCGCCCAGAGCGCGCTGGGTTCGGGCACCCTGATCGCGGCGGACGGCACGGGGCTCAACGCACTGGCCGGGGTGAACCTGGCCAATGCCGTGACCCTCAATGGCGCGCTGTCCGTCGGTGGCACCGGCAACCTGGGGCTGAGCGGCCCGATCAACGGCGCGGGCAGCCTGGTCAAGACCGGCAATACCACCCTGACGCTGAGCGGCACCAATGGCTACATCGGCGGTACCACCCTGAACGCCGGTACCCTCAACCTCGCCAGTGCCGGAGCCATCGGCAGCGGCGCCCTGACCATCGCCGGCGCGTCCAGCCTGACCACCACCGGCGCACAGATCCTGGCCAATGCCGTGCACCTGAATGCCGGCCTGACCCTGCCGGGCAGCGCCAACCTGACCCTCAACGGTGTACTCGACGGCCTCGGCAGCCTGACCAAGACCGGCACCGGCAACGTGACGCTGAACGGCGCCAATACCTACAGCGGCGGCACCCTGCTGACCGGCGGTACCCTGGTGGCAGGCTCCAATACTGCCTTGGGCAGCGGCACGCTGACTGCCGGCGCTGGCGCTTCGCTGGATGCGAACAAGACTGTGAGCCTGGCCAACGCCGTGGCCCTGACCGGCAACCTCAACGTGCTCGGCGGCAGCGACCTGACCCTGGCTGGCGACATTGCCGGCGCGGGTGGCCTGACCAAGACCGGCAGCGCCACGCTGACCCTTTCGGGCAACAACAGCTTCGCCGGCCCGGTCAACCTCAACGGCGGCACCCTGAGCCTGGGCAGCAATACCGCGCTCGGCCTCGGCGTGCTCAACGCCAGCGGCAACGCGATCCTCAAGGCCGCCACGGCCGTCAGTATCAACAACCAGATCAACCTCAACGGCGGCCTGATCCTGGGCGGCAGCGCCGATCTGTCGCTCAATGGCCTGGTCACCGGCAGCGGTGGCCTGACCAAGCAGGGTACCTCGACCGTCACCCTGAACAGCGCCAACACCTATGGCGGCGGCACCACCCTGGCCAGCGGTACCCTGATGCTGGGCAACAACCTGGCCTTGGGTGGCGGCGCAATCACCGTGACCGGGCCGGGCACGATCGACAGCCTCAGTGCCATCAACCTGGGCAACGACATCACCCTGAACGGCGCCCTGAGCATGGGCGGCAGCGCCGACCAGACCCTCAGCGGCGTGCTCAGCGGTGCCGGCTCGTTGACCGCCAACGGTCAGGGCAATCTCAGCCTTACCGGGGTCAATACCTTCAGCGGCGGCACCTTCCTCAGCGCTGGCAGCCTGACCCTCGGCAATGCCGGCGCCCTCGGCAGCGGTCGCCTGACCGTTACCGGCGCTTCAAGCCTGAACAACACTTCGCCGCTTGCCTTGGCCAACAACGTCACCCTGGGCGCCAACCTGAACCTCACCGGCCACAGCGACCTGACCCTCAATGGCGTCATCGACGGCGCGGCCGGCCTGGTCAAGAGCGGCGCGGGCAACCTCACGCTCAACGGCGTCAACACCTACCTCGGCACCACCACGCTCAATGCCGGTACGCTGACCCTGGGCAATGGCAATGCCCTTGGCAACGGCAACCTGAACGTCACCGGTGCGGCGACCCTGAACAACAGCGCGGCCCTTGCGCTGGGCAACGGCATTGCCCTCGGCGCCGACCTGACCCTGACCGGCAACAACGCCCTCAACCTGGGCGGCGTGATCAGCGGCAGCGGCGGCCTGGTCAAGACCGGCAGCGCCGATCTGATCCTCAGCGGCGCCAACAGCTTCTCCGGCGCGGTGGACATTCTCTCCGGCAGCCTGACTACCCTGGGTACCGGCTCGCTGGGCAACACCTCGGGCGTGAATGTCGCTACCGGTGCGCAACTCAACCTCGGCGCCAGCGCCACGATCGGCGGCCTGAACGGTGGCGGTGCGGTAGCCCTGGGCAACAACACCAGCCTGAGCGTCGGCAGCGGCAACCTCGGCGGCCTGTTCAGCGGTGCGATCTCGGGCAACGGCAGCCTGGTCAAGGTCGGCAGCGGCAGCCTGCAACTGGCCGGCAACAACGCCTATACCGGCAATACCCAGGTCAATGGTGGCGTGTTGAACGTCAGCGGCTCCCTGGCCGGCGGCCAGGTGCAGGTCAATACCGGCGCGACCCTGACCGGCAGCGGCAGTATCGCCGGCCCGGTGAATATCGCCGACGGTGCCCACCTGGCGCTGAACAGCGGTGCGCAGTTGGGCGTCGGTTCGCTGGTGCTCAACGGCAACTCCAACCTCGACGTGGGCCTCGGCTCGCCATCCACCGGCGGCAATTCGCTGCTTTCGGTGGGCGGCAACCTGACCCTCGACGGCAACCTCAATGTCAGCGATATCGGCGGCTTCGGTGCCGGTATCTATCGCCTGATCGACTACACCGGGACCCTCACCGACAACGGCCTGGTGATCGGCAGCGTGCCGGGCAGCGTCCAGCCGGGCGACCTGCAACTGCAAACCGCGATCGGCGCGCAGGTCAACCTGCTGGTGGGCGGCGCCAATGGCAGCGTGCTGTTCTGGGATGGCACCGGCACTGCCAGCGATGGTGTGATCCAGGGCGGCAGCGGTACCTGGGATGCGGCCAGCACCAACTGGACCACGGTCAATGGCACCGGCAACCGTGACTGGAGCAGCAACTTCGCGGTATTCCAGACCCCCGGGTGGCACGGTCACGGTCAATGGCACCCAAACGCTCACCGGTATGCAGTTCACTACCGACGGCTATGTGCTCAACGGCCCGGGCGCGCTGCAACTGGTCAACAACAGCAGCGGCAACACCACCTTCCGTGTCGATCCGAACGCCACCGCGACCCTCAACCTCGGCCTCACCGGCAGCGGCCTGCTGAACAAGGTCGATGGCGGCACCCTGGTGCTCAACGGCGCCAACAGCTACACCGGCGGCACCGTGCTCAATGGCGGCACTCTGGTGGTCGGCAACAACGCTGCGCTGGGGAACGGGACACTGGTCACTGCGGCCAACACCACCCTGGACAGCAATACCGCGGTCACCCTGGGCAACAACATCGGTACCTTCGGTGCGCTCAACCTGACTGGTAGCAACGACCTGATCCTGAACGGCCTGGTCACCGGTGGCGGCAGCCTGGTCAAGAACGGCAGCGGCACCCTGACCCTGAATGGCGCCAACGCCTACGTCGGTGGTACCACGGTGAATGCGGGTGCGTTGGTCCTGGGCAACAACACCGCCCTGGGTAGCGGCGCCCTGCACGTAGCCGGCGCCGGTGTCAGTCTGGACAACAGCCCGGCGCTGGCCCTGGCCAATGCCATCGACCTGGGCAACAGCCTGACCTTGCTCGGCACCAGCGACCTGACCTTGAACGGTGTGGTCAGCGGCGCAGGCGGGCTAATCAAGAATGGCGCAGGCAACCTGACCCTCAACGGTCTCAACACCTTCGGCGGCGCAACCACCCTGGCGGCCGGCTCCATCACCGTCGGCAACGGCGCCGCGCTGGGCAGCGGCGCACTCAACGTGACAGGTGCTGCCAGCCTGAACAACAGCGTCGGCGTTGCCCTGGGCAATGCCGTCAACCTCGGTGCCGACCTGACCCTGCCGGGCACTGCCAACCTGACCTTGAACGGGGTGATTGCCGGTACCGGTGGCCTGGACAAGGTCGGCAGCGGCGTGCTCACCCTCAATGGCGCCAATGCCTACCAAGGTGCGACCAACCTGGCGGCGGGTACCCTGGTCGTCGGCAATGCCGCGGCCCTGGGCAGCAGCCAGCTGACCGCCGCAAACGGTACGGCGCTCGACAACAACACCGCCCTCAGCCTCGCCAACGGCATCACCCTGGCGGGCAGCCTGAACGTGCTCGGTAGCAACAACCTGACCCTGACCGGCACCCTCGATGGTGCGGGCGGCCTGGTCAAGAGCGGCGTGGGTGTGCTGACCCTGACCGGTAACAACAGCAATACCGGCACCACCACCCTGAGCGGTGGCACCCTGGTGGTTGGCAGCAACACGGCGCTGGGTGCCGGCAGCCTGGATACCGCCGACGGCGTTACCCTCGGCACGCTCGCGGCGACCTCGTTGAACAACGCGGTCAACCTGGGCGGCAACCTCAACCTCACCGGCACCTCCGACCTGACCCTGGCGGGCGTGATCAACGGCGCGGGCGGCCTGACCAAGAACGGCGCGGGCAACCTGACCCTGACCGGCGCCAATGGCCACACCGGCCCGACCAACCTGAACGCGGGCACCCTGACCCTCGGCAACGATGCGGCCATCGGCACCGGCAGCCTGAATGTGGGTGGCGCTTCGACCCTGGCCGGCAGCACTGCCATCAACCTGGGCAATGCGATCAACCTCGCTGCGCTGCTGACCCTCAACGGCGGCAACGACATCACCCTCAACGGTGCCATCGCCGGCACCGGTGCGTTGCTGAAAACCGGCGCGGGCACCTTGACTCTCAATGGTCCGGGCAGCTTCAGCGGTGGCACCAGCCTGGCCGGCGGCACCCTGCGCCTGGGCGACAACACTGCGCTGGGCAACGGCGCCCTGAACATCACCGGGGCCGGAACCTTCCTCGATGCGGCCAACAACAGCGGCATCGCCGTGGCCAACGCCATCGCCCTGGGCGGCAACACCCTGACCCTCGGCGGTGGCAACGCACTGACGCTGAACGGCAACATCACCGGCACCGGCGGCCTGGTCAAGAACGGCCTGGCCGAGCTGACCCTGGGTGGCAACAATACCTTTGGCGGCGGCGTGCGCCTGAACGCCGGTACCCTGACCCTGGCCTCCACCACCGCGCTGGGCAGCGGCGCCCTGACCGCCTCCGGCGGTATCCTCAACAACACTGTCAGCGCTAGCCTGGGCAACGCAGTGCACCTGCTCGGCAGCCTGACCTTGAGCGGCGCCCAGAACCTGGCCCTCAACGGCGTGATCGACGGCACCGGCAACCTGGCCAAGACCGGCACCGGCAACCTGCTGCTGACCGGCAACAACACCTATACCGGCAACACCTTCCTGCTCGGTGGCACCACCACTGTCGGCAGCAATACCGCGTTCGGTACTGGCTCCGTCAACACCGGCGTCGCCAGCCTCGACAGCACCTCCGCCGTAACCCTGGCCAACAACTTCAATCTGCTCGCCGCCCTGACCGTAGGCGGCAGTTCCGACCTGACCCTGGCCGGCACGCTCGCTGGCACCGGTGGCAGCTTGGTCAAGAACGGCGCCGGTACCCTGACCCTGAGCGGCAACAACACCTACACCAACGGTACCGTGCTCAACCAGGGCACCCTGGCGGTGGGCCAGAACGGCTCGCTCGGCTCGGGCAACCTGACCGTCGGCGGCACCTCCACCCTGGTTGCAGCCAACAACGGCCTGGCCCTGGCCAACGGCGTTCAGCTCGACGGCGGCCTGACCGTCGGCGGCAGCAACGACCTGAGCCTGGGCGGTGTCATCGCCGGCAACGGCAGCCTGACCAAGGCCGGCACCGGTACCCTGACCCTCAACGGCGTCAACACCTGGAATGGCGGTACGGTACTCAACGGCGGCACGGTGGTAATCGGCAACAACGCCGCGTTCGGCAGCGGTGCGATCACCGCCAACACCGCGACCACCCTGCGCAACAACCAGCTGCGTATTCTCGGCAATGCCGTCGCAGTCAATGGCGACCTGACCCTGGAGACCAACAACGAACTCCAGCTCGCAGGCGCGCTCAGCGGCAACGGCACCCTGACCAAGACCGGCAGCGATGAAGTCCTGCTGCTGTCCGCCGGTACCTTCACCGGTAGCGTCAACGTACTGGGTGGCTATATCACGGCGATCGCCGCCAATTCGCTGGACACCCTGGCGTCTGCCAACCTGGCGGCCGGCGGCGGCCTGACCACTGCCGGCGATATCACCATCGGCAGCCTGACCGGTGCCGGCCAGCTCAACCTGTCCAATGCTGGACGCCTGAGCGTGGCTGGCAACAACCTGGATAGCCTGTTCGCCGGCTCGCTGGCCGGCAACGGCGGCCTGGACAAGTTTGGCGCCGGTGTACTGGAACTGTCCGGTACCAGCACCAACTCCGGCGTCAACAACGTGAAGGCGGGCACCCTGAAGGTGACCGGCGCGCTGAACGGTACCGGCGGCCTGAACGTCGATGCCGGTGCGAGCCTGACCGGTAGTGGCAGCATCGCCGGCACTACCACCATCGCCGATGGCGGTACCCTGGTGGGCAACAGCGGCCAGACCCTGAGCTTCGGTTCGCTGGTGCTCTCGCAGAACAGCAACCTCGACCTCAACCTCGGCTCGCCGGTCACCGGCGGCACCTCGCTGTTCAATGTCGCCAGCGCGCTGACCCTGGGCGGCTCGATCAACATCGTCGACGCCGGCGCGCTGGGCAACGGCGTCTATCGCCTGTTCGACTACGGCGGCAGCCTGACCAACCTGGGCATCGGTTTCGGTAACCGGCCCAATGGAGTGGACGTTACCGATTTGTCCCTGCAGACCGGCCTAGCCGGCCAGGTCAACCTGCTGGTGAACTCGCCGAACCTGATCATGCAGTTCTGGGACGGTGTCGATACCACCAACAACGGCCTGATCGAGGGCGGCAGCGGGGTATGGGACGCCACCACCAGCAACTGGGCGCTCAGCGACGGCTTCAGCAACGATACCTGGCTGAATCAGTTCGCGGTGTTCATGGGCGCCACCGGCACCGTCACCGTGGATGGCCCGCAGTCGGTCAACGGCATGCAGTTCATGACCGACGGCTACCAACTGGTGGCGGGTACCAATGGCTCGCTGGATATCAACAACCGTAACGGCACCTACTTCGCCGTTCGTACCGACGCCGGCGTCACGGCGACCCTGGACCTGCCGCTGACCGGCACTGGCACCTTGAACAAGCTGGACACTGGCACCCTGGTGCTCAACGGTGAAAACAGCTACAGCGGCGGTACCACCCTGAGCGGCGGCACCCTGGTGCTTGGCAGCGACAGTGCCCTGGGCTCGGGTACGCTGAGCACTGCCGCCGGCACTACGCTGGACAGCAACAAGACGGTCGCGCTCGGCAACGCCGTGGCCGTCACCGGCGCGCTCAACCTGGCCGGCAGCAACGACCTGACCCTCAATGGCGTGGTCAGCGGCAACGGCAGCCTGGTGAAGAACGGCGCCGGGGTGCTGACCCTGGGCAATGTGAATACCTTCCTGGGCGGCACCACCCTCAATGCCGGTGGCCTGGTCCTCGGCACCGACGGTGCGCTGGGCGCTGGCGCGCTGACCGCGGCCAACGGCACTACGCTGGACACCCTCGGTGCGGTCACCCTGGGCAATACCGTCAACCTGGCCGGCAACCTCCAGGTCCTGGGCAACAACGACCTGACCCTGAGCGGCCCGGTCAACGGCGTCGGCAGCCTGACCAAGCTGGGCGCCTACACCCTGACCCTCAACGGTCTGAACGCCTTTACCGGAGGCCTGAACCTGGCAGCCGGCCAACTGAGGCTGGGCAATGCCGGGGCACTGGGCAGCGGTACCCTGTCCGTCACCGGGCCGTCCCAACTGGATAACAGCAGCGCAATGGCCCTGGCCAACAATGTGCTGCTGGCTTCCGGCGCCTCCGACCTGACCCTGGATGGCAGCAATGACCTGACCCTCAACGGCGTGATCTCCGGCAACGGCCGCCTGCTGAAGAACGGTCTCGGCAAGCTGACCCTCAATGGCGCCAACAACTTCGTCGGCGGCCTGACCGTCAACAGCGGCGACCTGACCCTGGGCAATGCCTCGGCGCTGGGCAGCGGCGCGTTGCGCATCACCGGCACCACGCTGCTGGACAACACCAGCGCCCTGGTGCTGGCCAACGATGTCGAGGTCGACAGCACGCTGTCGGTCGCCGGCAACAACGACCTGACCCTCAACGGTGTGCTCAGCGGCAACGGCACCCTGAACAAGAACGGCCTGGCCAACCTGACCCTGGGCGGCACCAATACCTTCGCCGGTATCCTCAACATCCTCTCCGGCAGCCTGACCGCCACCAACGGCGGCGCCCTGGGCAACCCGGCACAGATCAACCTCGGCAGCGGGGCCTTGCTCAACCTCAACGGCAACACCAATCTCGGCGCCCTGCAAGGCAGCGGTGACGTGAACGTGGCCGCCGGCAACACCCTGACCCTCAGCGGTGGTGCCTTCGCCGGTTCGTTGAGCGGCGCGGGCCTTATCGACAAGGTTGGCATCGACACCCTGACCCTGACCGGCAGCAACAGCCACAGCGGCGCGACCACCATCAGCGGTGGCAGCCTGGTGGTGGACGGTAGCCTCGACAGCACCACGGTTTCGGTCGGCAACGCGGCCAACCTCGGCGGCAGCGGCGACCTCGCCGGCGCGGTAACCGTGACCAGCGGCGGCAACCTGAACCTGCAGAGCGGCAACACCCTGAACGTCGGCTCGCTGGTGCTGGACAGCGGCTCCAACCTCAACACTGCCCTGGGCGCAGCGCTCGCAGGCGATCCGGCGCTCATCAGCGTCGCCGGCAACCTGACGTTGGGCGGCAACCTCAACGTTACCGATTTCGGCGGCTTCGGCGCCGGTGTCTACCACCTGGCCGGCTACGGCGGCACCCTGACCAACAACGGCCTGACCATCAACAGCCTGCCGGGCACCGTCAATCCAGGTGACGTGCTGGTACAGACCGCTGTCAGCAACCAGGTCAACCTGGTGGTCGGCGGCGCCAGCAACGTGCTGTTCTGGGATGGCAGCGAGACGGTCGGCAACGGTGTGGTGCAAGGCGGCTTCGGCGTCTGGGACAGCACCAACAGCAACTGGACCAGCGCCGACGGCACCCTCAACCGGGCCTGGAACAACACCTTCGCGGTGTTCCAGGGCACTGGCGGTACCGTTACTGTCAACGGCAGCCATGCCATCACCGGCCTGCAGTTCGCCGGCAACGGCTACACCCTCAACGGCGGCATCGGCGGTGAACTGCTTACCAGCGCCGACGCCACCAACGTGCGGGTCGATACCGGCAATACCGCAACCCTGGGCGTAGCGATCAACGGCGCAGGCACCCTGACCAAAGTGGATGGCGGCACCCTGGTACTCACCGGCGCCAATGGCTACACCGGCGGCACCGCACTCAACGGCGGCACCCTGGTGGTCGGCAATAATGCGGCCCTTGGCAGCGGCGACCTGACCGCGGCAGCCGGCACCACCCTGGACAGCAACACCGCAGTGGTCCTGGCCAACAACACCGTGCTCAACGGCGGCCTGAGCATCGGCGGCAGCCATGCCCTGACCCTCGATGGCGTGGTCAGCGGCAGCGGCAGCCTTACCAAGAACGGCAACGCCAACCTGACCCTGAACGGCATCAACACCTACGGCGGCGGCACCGTGCTCAACGGCGGCAGCCTGACCTTGGGCAACGATGGCGCCCTGGGCAGCGGCGGCCTCAGGGTGACCGGCGCCTCCGTGCTGGACAGCACTGGCGCGCTGCAACTGGCCAATGCAATCAACCTGACCTCGCAGCTGACCCTCGCCGGCAACCAGGACACCAGTCTCAACGGCGTCATCAGCGGCACCGGCAGCCTGGTCAAGAACGGCAACGGTTCGCTGACCCTGGCCGGCGCCAACAACTACAGTGGCGGCACCACCATCAACGCCGGCAGCGTGACCGGCGACACCACCAGCCTGCAGGGCGCGATCCTCAACAACGGCGCTTTGACCTTCGCGCAGAATACCGATGGCACCTACGGCGGCAGCCTCACCGGTTCGGGCACCCTGACCAAGTTCGGCGCTGGCCGGCTGCTGCTCACCGGCAACAGCGGCTTTACCGGCAATACCCTGGTCAGCGCCGGCAGCCTGGTCAACAACGGCACCCTGGCCAGCGCCAACGTGCAGGTCGCCAGCGGCGCCAGCCTGGGCGGCAGCGGCACCTACAGCGGCACCGTCACCATCGCCGATGGCGCCAACCTGAACGCCGGCAGCGCGACCGCACCGCTGAGCGTGGGCAACCTCAACCTGTCTTCGGGCAGCAACCTGAACTTCGACCTCGGTGCGCCTGGTGGCTCCACCACCCTGGTATCGGTGGCGGGCAACCTGGTGCTCGACGGTACGCTGAACATCAGCAATGCCGGCGGCTTCGGCCTTGGCGTGTACCAGTTGTTCACCTACGGCGGCAGCGTCACCGACAACGGCCTGGTGTACGGCAGCCTGCCGGGCACCACCTTGCCGGCCGACCTGACCCTGCAGACGGCCATTGCCAACCAGATCAACCTGGTGGTGGGCAGCGACACCGCCCTGCAGTTCTGGAACGGCAGCAAGACGGCGGCCGACGGCACCATCAGCGGTGGCAGCGGTACCTGGAACTCGGCAAGCACCAACTGGACCAATACCACTGGCACCACCAGCAACGCCTGGGCCAACCAGTTCGCGGTGTTCGGCGGCAGCGCCGGCACCGTCACCGTGGACGGCCAGCAGTCCTTCACCGGCCTGCAGTTCCTCACCGATGGCTACCAACTCAGCGGCGGCAGCCTGGCGGCGATCAATGCCGCCGATGGCACCCTCGCGGCCGTTCGCGTCGGCACCGGCACGGCGCAGATTTCCACGGCCCTGGTCGGCACCGGCGGCATCGAGAAGCTGGATGCCGGCACCCTGTACCTCACCGGCACCAACACCTACACCGGCGGCACCACCGTCAGTGGCGGCACGCTGATGGGTAATACCAGCAGCCTGCAAGGCAACATCGCCAACAACGCAAACCTGGTGTTCGAGCAGGCCACCGCAGGCCAGTTCCGCGGCATCCTCAGCGGCAACGGCAGCATCGTCAAGCAAGGTACCGGCGACCTGCTGATCGTGGGCAGCCAGCCGTTCAACGGGGCCTTTGCGGTCAACCAGGGCAGCCTGACCGTGGGCAATGCGGCCAACCCGGGCACCGTGTTCGGCGCCCAGGTCACCGTCGCCAATGGCGCCGGCCTGACCGGCACCGGTAGCGTCGGCTCGGTGGATAACCACGGCACCGTCGCCACCGGGGCCAATGGCGCCAACCTGAGTGTGGCCGGCAACTTCACCAACGCCACCGACGGCACCCTGGCCGTGACCCTGTCGCCGGCGACCACCAACTACCTCAACGTGGGTGGCACGGCGAACCTGGGCGGCAGCCTGCAGGTGGGCAACCTCGGTGGATACACCGGCGATACCCAGTACACCCTGGTCTCTGCTACCGGTGGGGTCAACGGTACCTTCGCCAGCAGCAATCTCGACAGCCTGACGTTCGTTGACAGCACGCTCAACTACGGCGCCAACGCCGTGACCCTGAACGTGGCGCGCAACGGCACCGCCTTCGCCAGCGTGGCGCAGACTGACAACCAGCGTGAAGTGGCCCAGGCCCTGGACAGCGCGTCGGCGCCGGCCAGCCTGCGCAGCGCCATCATCACGTCCAATGCCAGCGACGCCGTGGCGGCCTTCGAAAGCTTGTCCGGCGAGATTTACGCCAGCACCGCGACCGTGCTGATCGAGGACTCGCGCTACATCCGCGACGCGGTCAATGACCGTATGCGCGATGGCGGTTGCAGCGACGAGCAGGACCCGCGCCGCACCCTGGCACCCAACAGCAACCAGCAGACCACCGGTCGTGGTTGCGGCGGTGAAGGGGTAGGCTGGATCCGTGCCGTGGGCGGCTGGGGTGACTACGATGGCGGCCACAATGCGGCCAACGTCAAGCGCGACCTGTCGGGCTTCCTGATCGGTTTCGACAACGACCTCAACGACCAGCTGCGCGCCGGTATCGCTGCCGGTTACACCAACAGCAGCATCAGCGCCAAGGGCAAGCCGCAGGACGCCTCGGTGGACAGCTACCACCTGGCGGCCTACCTGAGCTACCAGATGGACGCCCTCGCCGCACGCCTGGGCGCCGGCTACACCTGGCACGACATCGACAGCAAGCGCTACGTCGAGGCCGGCAGCTACAGCGAACGCCTGAAATCGAGCTACAAGGCGCGCACTGCCCAGGTGTTCGGTGAAGTGGGCTATGCCATCGATGCAGGCAACGGCGTGGCGCTGGAACCGTTCGCCGGCCTGGCCTACGTCAACTACGACAGCGACAAGGCCCGCGAGAAAGGCGGGGCAGGGCGCCTGGAGGGCGATACCCAGCAGGACAACGTGTTCTCGACCGTCGGCCTGCGGGTTGGCAAGTCGTTCACCCTGGATAACGGCGCGACCGTCACTCCACGCGGCAGCCTCGGCTGGCGGCATGCCTTCGGCGACACCAAGCCGGATGCGGACTTGCGCTTCATCGAAGGCGGTGCAGGGTTCAGCAACTCCGGAGTACCGATCGCCAAGGATGCAGCGGTGGTCGAGCTGGGTGTCGACATGAACGTCGGCCCGATGAGCAAGGTGGGCCTGGGTTACTCCGGCCAGTTGGCCAGCGAAAGCCGCGACAACGCGGTGACCGTGAGCTTCAGCATGGAGTTCTGATCCATCCATCTCGCCCGGGAGCGATGTTTTCTCGGGCGGAGTGGTCTACCCCGAACAAAAAGAAATCCGCCTGGTGCGGATTTCTTTTTGTTCGGGGTTTAGTCGTTCAGCCCGTGGTGGACACCTTGTCGGCCGTGCCTGCGCAGTTTTCCGAGCAGACGCAGGGTCAGCTGCTTCGCTGGGCTTTCGAAATAATTGAATATCAGCGCGCTGAGGACCAAGGATAGGCAGAAATAAAGCAGACTGTAGTTGACATCATCGACCAGGGTTTGCGGTACTTCGGATTTGAAACGAATAAACTGGCCGATCATGATCGAACTTTGATGGACCAGATAGAAGGCGAAGCTGGCCTTGCCAAGGTAAATCAGCGGACGGGTACTGATGGCCCGTGCCAGAGAGCCCTTCTGGTACGCAAAGGCAAAGATGATTAGCGCCAGGGGGGGGAGGTAGTAAAGGTCGAAACGATGGGCTGCGCTGACGCCCGGCGACAGCGCGATAAAACCTGCCAACAAAGCCAGCGACAACGCCTGCAGGGCCGTTGCCTGGCCAGCCGACAGCGGTTTCAGCCCGTTGAACAGACGGTATAGAAGAATGCCAACGAGAAAATCAGCCAGGCGCAGCGGTGCAAAGATGTACATGGTGAAGTGGTGAAGAGGCTCGGGGAGTACCTCGGCAAGCACCAGTTTACCGAGGATTACCACGCCCGCGACGAGCACCAGGACGCGGCTGCGCAACAATGTGAAGAGGGGGAACAGTAGATAAAAGAACATCTCCACCGATAGGCTCCAGGTTGGAGCGTTGAAGGAGAAGTAGGTCTTGGCTTCGGGCGAGAAGGCCTGGGTCAGGGTTACGTTGAACAGCAGGTTTACGAAATAGGCCAAGGTGCCGTCCGGCTCCGGGCGGATAAGGAACATGACATACAGTATGAGGACCAGAATATGTGCCGGATAAATCCTGGCGATACGGGAAGAAAGATAGCCGGCGTAGTTCGAACGGTTAATCTTCTGTCCGGCATGGGCGTAGGAAAGTATGAAGCCGGATAATACAAAAAAGAAGGTAACCCCCAAGTATCCTTCATATAAAACATTGCTGTAGAGTGTCGATACTCCCGCGTTTGGGGTTGTTTTCAGAAAGTGCAGATGACTGAAAAATACAAATAGCGCGGCAAAGAATCGCAGCGACGTCAGAGCAGGTAATGGCGCTCGCATATATGGACTCTGGAAGGGGCTGAAAAGGAAAAATTATGGCAGCATACTTCAGGGTGCTGCTTCTCACAATGCATGTGGATATTCTTGCGTCGCGCTTGTGTTGTTGCCGCGAGTTTCCAGGCAAAGAGGTCGCTAAATGGCGCGTTTGTACGTAACGCTCTCCCTGCTCCTTTATCTTCTGGCCTTGTGTTTCGATGCGGTGCAGCTTGTCGACGGCAATCACGTCAGCGGCCTTCAGGCGCTGTTCCAGGGACCCTGGGGCGTGGTCTTCGGTCTGTTCGGCTGGTTCGCCAATCCGCTGTTCGGTCTCGCCCTGCTGCTGCGCCGGCGGCTGCGCTGGCTGGCGCTGTTCCTTGGTGCCTGGGCCCTCTACCTGGCGGTCATGAGCCACGGCATCGAGCGCTTGCCGGACAACATCAACTACAGCTTCCATGACATCATCGGCTTCGCTCCGGGCTATTACCTCTGGGTCCTGGCCATTGCTGCCTTCTGCATCGGCCAGGCCTGGTGGTGCAGCCGCGGGCGCAATGCCGAGGTGCCGCGCTGGAGCCTGCCGGAAGGCGCGCTGGGGCTGTTGCTGCTGGTGGTGATGATGATCGGCCTGCGCGATGAAAACCTGCGCTTCGATCTCGACAAGCTGTTCGATATACCGCCGTCAGTCTGGGAAATGCCGCCGCCGGCCCGGGACGAGTCGATCTGATGAGCCAGCTTCCACAGATTACGCGAACCCTGTGGGAGCTGGCTTGCCAGCGATCAGGCCATCAGCCGCATCACAAGGCTCAAGCCTTGCGCTTGAGCGGCTCACCCTCGAGTTTCACCCCGGCCAGGCCATGGGCGATCAGGGCGCGGATGTTGCCGTGGTCGGTGCCTTCCGGCGTTGCCAGCACCGAGCGGTAGTGCTCGCCGAACGCCAGCAGGGTTTCCTGGTCGCTCAGGCCTTCCAGCAGGGCCAGGCCCAGGGTCTTGCACGAACCTTCGTTCTGTCCGGCGGCGCTGGCCAGGCCGCCATTGTCGAAGGCGGTCTGCTGGTAGTCGTAGTGCTCGGCAACGAAGGCCAGGGTATCGGCGAACTGGTGTTCGCCGGTGGCCAGGCTGGCACGCAGTTGAATCAGGTCAGTCATGGGTTTTTCCTTTGGCGAACGCGGCTTTCTGCTCGGCGCTGGCTTCTTTCTGGTATTGGCTTTTCCACTGGTCGTAAGGCATGCCGTAGACCACCTCGCGGGCGTCATCCAGGCTTACCTCGATCTGGCGTTCGTCCGCGGCGGCCTTGTACCACTTGGACAGGCAGTTGCGGCAGAAGCCGGACAGGTTCATCAGGTCGATGTTCTGCACGTCGGTACGGTTGCGCAGATGTTCGACCAGGCGACGGAACGCCGCTGCTTCGAGTTCGAGTTGCTCTTGTGGGGTCATGGCTGTCTCGTTGATCAGGCGATTCGGTTCTTCAGGTGGCGGCCACCGTTGATGACCACGTTGCTGCCGGTGCTGTACTGGCTTTCGAGAAGGAACAGCACCGCTTCGATCAGCGGCTGGGCGCCGGGTTCGAATTCCAGCAGGGCCTTCTTCAGGGTCTGCTGGCGATACTGTTCGTCGCCGCCCTCCTTGAGGATCAGCAGGCCTGGCAGGATACCGTTGACCCGCACCCTGGGCGCGTACTTTTCGGCGAACGACAGCACCATGTTCTGCAGCGCGGCCTTGGTCGCGGCATAGCCGATATGGCTCTTGCTGCCGCGGGAGGAGGTTTCGTCGCAGATGTGGATGATGTCCGACTTGTCGAGCTTCAGCAGTTGCTCGCCCAGGGCCAGGTTGAGGTGGTAGGGCGCCTCGACGTGAAGCTTGAACATGGTGTTCAGGTTGTCGAGGTCGTCGTCCAGCCACAGCGAGGCATTGTGGACGATGGCGCGCAGGCCGTCGTACTGGGTGCGCAGGTGGTCGATCAGTGCTTCGCGATCACGTTCGCTGCATAGGTCGGCCTGGAACGGGATGATGTTCGGGTGCGCCGGGGGGATCTTGCTGCGGCTGGCGCTGACCACCGTGTGGCCGGCCTGCGCCAGTTGCGTGGCCAGCGCCAGCCCGACTCGCTGGCTGCCACCGGTAACTAGGATTGGGCTGTTCATATGCGGGGACGGTCAACTTTTTCAGGTTCGCGGTCAGGTGCCAGCATACCCGAACTCGCCCGTATTGACCGCCCCCGGAGCGTCAGCGGCTTTCCAGGGATTCGCCGCGGTTTTCCCGTGCCGTAGCGGGCGCGGGCCGGGCATCGAGCCAACTGGCGAGGCAGCGGGTCGATAGCGGGATGAACAGGTACACCATCAGCGGCGTCAGGCCGAGGGTACTGAGCAGCACGCGCGGCAGCAGGTCCAGTTGCGCCAGCCAATGGCCGAACAGCAGGTTGAAGACCAGCGACACGGGAAAGAACGCGAGCCAGATCGCCACCGCCTGCTTCCAGCGGGGTGGACGCTGCGCGGCACTGTTGCCGAACCAGCCCTCTATACCGCTGACCCGCTGCTCGGTGGGTTGCTTGAACAAGCCGTTGCCGCGGGCCAGCCAGGCACTGCGCGAGGCGGAGAATTCCCAGGCGTGCAGGGTCTTTTCATCGACGAAGCGGAAGATGATCTGGAACTCGTCGCCCTGGGGCGGCGGGGCCAGTACGCCGGAACCGAGGTAGCCGGGGAAGTCGGTGGCGAGCTGCTCGCCTTCGTGGAGCCAGGCGATCATGTCCTGGTAACGGCCTTCGGCAACGCGCCGTGCGACCATCAAGGTGACGGGTGAGGTAGACATCGTGTATCTCCGGGCAAACGGGTCGCGGCGGATAGCCTCGATCCTGGATACCACCCGGGGTGTTGGGTGGCGTCCCAATTCAAGCAAGGATTATTCCGTAAATAATGTGACCCGTCAGTGTCAGTTTTCTCTCAAGTTGAGCAAGGGTTTGTTCCCGCCGTTGACGAGCGGGGTAGAATGCGGATCTTTTCCTACAATCCGCAGCGTACAAGGCGATGATCGAATTTCCCCCGCCGTCACCCGACGAACGTACCCTGGATCACGAGGAGCTGTTTCCCATCCGGGAAGTCGCGCGGCTGACCGGGATCAACCCGGTGACCCTGCGCGCCTGGGAGCGCCGTTACGGGCTGGTACAGCCGACTCGCACCGAAAGTGGGCACCGTTTGTATTCCCGCGCCGATATCGACGAGGTCCGTACGATCCTCGGCTGGATCGAGCGGGGCGTGGCCGTGAGCAAGGTCGGCAAGATCCTCGCTCGCAACAGGGCCGCGCAAGCCCGGCCCGAGGAGGCCGCGCAACCGCCGGCGAAGGACCACCAGCACTGGCAGAACCTGCTGCGCCAGGCCGCGCAGGGTTTCGATGAAGCGCGGCTCGAGCGCATCTACGGCCAGGTCTTCGCCAGCTACCCGCTGGAGGTGGTGTTCCAAGAGATCGTCATGCCGCTGTGGCAGGAGCTGCGTATCGCCCATGACGGCTTCGGCCGCCTCAGCGAATGGCTGTTCCTCGACACCTTCCTCCGTGCCCGGGCCTGGCAGCGCCTGCAACTGACCCGGGACGAACAGCCTACGCGGGTGCTCCTCGCCGGGCTGCCGGAGCAGTGTCGGGAGCTTGAATTGCTGGTGTGCGCCCTGATGCTCGGCAGCAGCGAGGTGTCGGTATCGCTGCTGGCACCCGGACACCCCCTGGAAGAGTTGAGCCTGATCTGCGAGCGCATGGCGCCGGATGCCGTGGTGCTGTTCTCCAATCACGCCCCGGCGGCGGACCTGTCCAGGCGCCTGGCGCGCCTCTGTCTCGGTCTGGACTGCCCGCTGCTGTTCGCCGGCGAGGCGTCGGAAATGGCCCAGGACAGCCTGGTCGGGTCACAGGTGGTGTGTCTCGGCGGGGAAGGGCGCCTCATGCGTCGACGCCTGCAGCAGTGCCTCGACGGGCACCTCGACAGTTAACCGGCATGCAGCTCGGGATGAGCGCGCCGGTGCTGCTGCAAAATGTACTGGCGCAGCCGTTCGATTTCTTCAGCCGGCCGCTGGCTCAGCCGGTAGGCGGCCAGGCCCTCGGCGGTGATGCGTTGCAAGGTGCCGCGCAGGGCGATGGGGGCGATGCCGTCGGGGGCGAACCAGAGGTTGAAGGACTTCGGCGGCTTCTTGCCTTGCGGTAGTTCCACCAGCACGCCCTTGAAGGAAATCTCCCGCACCTTCAGGCCACTGCTCAGCCCCAGCTGGTCTTCCAGCATCACCGGCTGGTCGAGGCTCAGGCGCCAGGGCCGGACCACAGCACCTTCCTCATAGATGCTCGGCGCCCCCAGTTGCAGGTGCAGGGCATGGAACTCGTCTTCCACCAGCAACAGCGGAAAGCTCATGTGCTGGTTGTCCACCTTCGCCTGCACCGTGACCTGCTCGTTGGCCACCAGCCGGGTCAGCAATTGCTGGACATCGCTGCGGCCATTGAGGCGCAGGCTGGAGTTCGGGTCCACGCGGTTGAGCTGGGGCGAGCGGTGCACGCTCTGGATATAGTCCAGCTCATCCTGGGTCAAAAGGGCGTCGGCTTGCATGGTCGTGAATACTGCGAGTCTACGGGGTGTTGAATGGACAGCGAATAAGTGCCTTTGTTAAGACCGTTGGTCGCTTTCCAGCGCCCGGATCCGCGCCCGTGCCTCGGCCAGTTCGCGTTCCAGCTCGGCGATCCGCTGCTCGGCTTCGACCTGAACGGTGACATCCTTCTGCACACCGATGAAATAGGTGAGCTGGTCGGCTTCGTTGAACAGCGGGGTGATCGACAGCTCGTTCCAGAAGGCGCTGCCGTCCTTGCGGTAGTTGCGCAGGATCTCCCGGCACGGCTGGCGGCTGTCCAGGGCCTGTCGGATACGCGTCCGGGCCGGCTGGTCGCGCTCCTCGCCCTGGAGGAAGCGGCAGTCGCGATAGAGAATGTCGCTGGCCTGGTAACCGCTCAAGCGCTCGAAGGCCGGATTCACGTAGATCAGGATGGTGTCTTCGTCGCCTTCCTGTTCGGCGACCACGATGCCGTCGTTGGAGGCATCGATCATGCGTTGCAGCAGTTTGGCGTTGATCATCGGCGGGACCGGTACAGGGCTTCGGATGAGCGATTCTAGTGCATGTGCGAGCAGGGGATAAGGCCTTGTGCCAGCCAGGGGTGCCAGGCGCTGTACGAAAAGCCTTCGTCTCAAGGCTTTTCGTACAGAACCTAGTATCCTGCGCTTTCGCTCAAGCAATGGAATCCCTTATGAAAGTGGTCATCCTGTCCGGTTCGGTCTATGGCACCGCCGAAGAAGTCGCCCGTCACGCCCAATCGCTGCTCAAGGCCGCCGGTTTCGAAGCCTGGCACGCGGCCCGGGCGACCCTTGCCGATATCCAGGCATTCGAGCCCGAGGCGCTGCTTGCCGTGACTTCCACCACCGGCATGGGCGAACTGCCCGATGCACTGCTGCCGCTGTACAGCGAAATCCGCGACATCCTGCCTGCCGCCTGGCGCGGCTTGCCCGGCGGGGTGATCGCCCTGGGTGATTCCAGCTACGGCGATACCTACTGCGGCGGCGGCGAGCAATTGCGCGAGCTGTTCGCCGAGCTGGGCGTCAACGAGATCCAGCCAATGCTGCGCCTGGATGCCAGCGAAACCGTGACCCCTGAAGTCGACGCCGAGCCGTGGCTCGCCGGGTTCGCCGACAGGCTGCGCGTCTGATTCATTGCGCCTGCGGATACTCTTTCAATAGGTCCAGCCAGGCCCGGGCCGCCGCCGACAGGTAGGCGCCCCGGCGCCAGATGAAGGCGATGTCCCAGCGCAGGTCCTGCGGTTCGCGCAGGGCCAGGCGCACTACGCCGGGCCGTTCCAGCGCCCTCGCCACGATCCGCGGCAACAGCACCACGCCCTGGCCGGCTGCCACCAGCGCGGCGAGGAAATCCGCCTGTCCGCTGCGTCCGCCTTCCCTGGGCGTGAAACCCAGGGCCTGGCAGGCACTCAACAGCCGGTCGTTGAGCACGAAACTGCGCTGATAGAGCAGGAAGGGCGTGTCCGCCAATTCTCCCAGGTGCACGCTGGCATTGCCGGCCAGTGCATGGTCCAGCGGCAGCAGGGCGTCCAGCGGTTCGTTGCAGAACGGCTGCCAGTCGAAGGCCGGATCGTTCGGCGTCAGGCTGCCGCCCAGTTCCAGTTCGCCACTGAGGACCGCCTGTTCGATGGTGCGGCTGCCGCCTTCGAGCATTTGCACCTTGATATTCGGATAGCGCCGCCGGTATTCGGCGAACAGCCCGGCGAACAGCGCGTCGCTGCCCAGCAACGGCAGGCCGAGGCTGAGCTCGCCGCGGGCCAGCTGGCTGAGGTCGTCCAGTTCGTTATGCAGGGCCTGGCTCAGGTGCAGGATGGCTTCGCCACGTTCCAGCACCACCTTGCCGGCGGCCGTCAGGTGCAGGCGCGAGGCGTGCCGTTCGAGGAGCGTTACACCGAGGTCCTGCTCCAGCTGGGCCACCTGCTTGCTCACTGCCGACTGGCTGATATGCAGGGTTTGCGCGGCCTGGGTGAAGCCGCCGCGGTGTATCACTTCGATAAAGCTGCGCAGCTGCTTGAAGTCCATGCTCTTGAATTCCATTCTGGAATGCGGTGCAGTCTAACAATTCGCTTTTTGCATGGGCGAGCACGATTTTAAAATGGGGTCTCCAGAGGAACCCCTTCGATGACGCTCGCCAATTTCAAATACCTTGCGCGCCTGCTTGCCGAGCTGGGCGTGCTGCTGGGGCTGTACCTGCTCGGCGGGCAACTGGTGGCCTGGTTCGGCTGGCCCATCCCCGGCGGAGTGATGGGCCTGGCGCTGCTGCTGGTGCTGTTCGCCCTCGGCTGGCTCCAGCCTGCCGCCCTGCAGCGCGGGGCCGGGATGCTCATGGCCGAGATGCTGCTGTTCTTCATCCCGGCGCTGATGAGCCTGCTGGACTACGGCGCGCTATTGCGCAACGACGGCTGGCGCATCCTGCTGGTGATAGCGGTCAGTACCTTGCTGGTGATGGTGGTCACCGCCTTCACCGTGGAATGGGTGTGCCGCCGGAGCCTGCGTCATGAGTCTTGAACCGATGCCGCTGTTCTGGCTGGCCCTGACCCTGCTGGCCTACCTGGGCAGCCGCTGGCTGTACCGGCGCACCGGGCGTTACCTGTTGTCGCCGCTGATCCTGGTGCCGGCGGTGCTGCTGGCCATTGCCGTGCCCCTGCATACCGCCTACGCCGAATATTCCCGCGACACCCACTGGCTGATGGCAGTGCTCGGCCCGGTGACCGTTGCCTTCGCGATACCGATCTGGCAGCAGCGGCGCCTGCTGGCCAGGCATTGGAAGGCCCTGTGCCTGGGGATGCTGATGGGCAGTACGGCGTCCATCGCCAGTTCCTGGGTGCTGGCACGGTTGCTGGCGCTGGACAGTTCGGTGAGCCTGTCGTTGCTGCCGCGCTCCATCACCACGCCGTTCGCCATGCCGCTGGCGCAGCAACTGGGCGGTGTGCCGGAACTGACGGCGGTGTTCGTGATGTTTACCGGGGTGCTCGGTGCGGTGTTCGGTGGCGTGCTGCTGCGCTACCTGCCGCTGCGCACGCCGCTGGCCCGGGGCGCGCTGTTCGGTGTCGGTGCCCACGGCGCCGGTGTCAGCCGGGCGCGGGAGGTGGGCGGCGAAGAAGGCTCGGTGGCGGGGCTGGTGATGGTCCTGACCGGCCTGCTCAACCTGTTCGCCGCGCCGTTGCTGACGATGGCGCTATAAGCCGTTCGGCGCGTGACCCGCAAGGTCAGCAAGCTGGCTGCCAAGGCAACTCCCGCCCTGGCGGCGGCTGACTATGCTCAGCGACAGAGCACAATCATGTGCCGCCGTGACCAACACTGATAACAACCACCAGCCGAGATCTCGCTATGCCTTTGGCAGAGATACCCTTGTGCGTCTGGCGGACACGGAGCCTGGGATACACGTTCCGCGGCCAGAGCATTCGCTACTGGACGGCAGGGCAGGGAGAGCCACTGCTACTTATTCACGGATTTCCTACCGCCAGCTGGGACTGGCACTACCTCTGGCAACCCCTGGCCCAGCGCTTTCGGGTAGTCGCCTGCGACATGCTGGGGTTCGGCGATTCGGCCAAACCGCCGGGGCATCGCTACAGCCTGCTGGAGCAGGCCGATCTGCAGCAGGCGTTGCTGGAGCATTTGCATATCCATGAGCCCGTGCATGTGCTGGCCCATGACTATGGCGGCAGCGTCGCCCAGGAACTGCTGGCGCGGCATCACGAAGGGCAGGGCCGGATCGCCAGTTGCGCGTTTCTCAATGCCGGGTTGTTTCCCGAATGCCATCGCCCGTTGCTGCTTCAGCGCCTGCTGATCAGCCGGCTCGGCTGGTTGGTGGCGCGGGTCTTCGATCGTGACGACCTGGTGCGCAATGCCGGGCAGATCTACGGACCGGGTACCCAGCCCAGCGAAAGCGCGCTGGACGACTGCTGGAGCCTGATCGTGGCCAATCGCGGCAATCGCATCCTGCATCGGCTTTCGGAGTACCTGATCGAACACCAGGCACATCGCCAGCGCTGGGTCGGGGCCTTGCAGAACGCGAGCCTGCCGCTGCGCTTCATCAACGGAGCGGCAGACCCGCTGTCGGGCGCGCATATGGTCGAGCGCTACGAGGAACTGATTCCCGAGCCCGATACCGTTCTGCTCCATGGCATCGGGCACTACCCGCACACCGAGTCGCCGGCCCAGGTGCTGCGCCATTACCTGGATTTCCGTCACCAGCCGCTGGCCTGGAGCCTGCAGAAGGTGGCCTGGTCCTGACCCAAGCGTCACTTATCATCCGCCATTCAGCGCCCGCCCGGTTCGTTGTCCGGGCACGGGTGCTGGCTGACACTGGCGGCTCCGTTCCCTGTTCAGTTGGAGTTGAGCCATGACCGATTCGGTACGCCTGGAAGATAGAGTGGTGATCGTCACGGGGGCCGGCGGTGGCCTTGGCCGCGCCCATGCCCTGCTGTTCGCCCGGCACGGGGCGAAGGTGGTGGTCAACGATCTGGGCGGTTCGACCCACGGCGAAGGGGCGAACGCCTCGGCGGCCGACCGGGTGGTGGCGCAGATCCGCGAGGCCGGCGGCGAGGCGGTGGCCAACCATGACTCGGTGACCGACGGCCAGCGCATCGTCGAACAGGCCCTGGACAGCTTCGGCCGGGTCGATGTCGTGGTGAACAACGCCGGGATCCTGCGTGACAAGACCTTCCACAAGATGGAAGACGCCGACTGGGACCTGGTCTACAAGGTGCACGTCGAAGGTGCCTGGAAAGTGACTCGCGCCGCCTGGCCGCACCTGCGCGAGCAGAACTGGGGCCGGGTGATCTTCACCTCGTCCACGTCGGGCATCTATGGCAACTTCGGCCAGGCCAACTACGGCATGGCCAAGCTCGGCCTCTACGGCCTGACCCGCACCCTTGCCCTGGAAGGGCGCAAGAACGGCGTGCTGGTCAACGCCATCGCCCCCACCGGGGGCACGCGCATGACCGAAGGCCTGATCCCGCCGCAAGTGTTCGAGCAACTCAAGCCAGAGCTGATCAGCCCGTTGGTGGTCTACCTGGGCAGTGACCGCTGCCAGGACAGCGGCAACCTCTATGAGGTCGGCGGTGGCTGGATCGGCCAGGTGCGTTGGGAGCGCAGCCTCGGGGCCGGCTTCGATCCCCATGAAGGCTTCAGCGTCGAAGACGTGGCGGCCAGTTGGCGGCAAATCGGCGACTTCGAGAACGCCGTACATCCGAAGGACAGCCTGCAAGCCCTCGAGCAGATGATGAGCAATTTGCAACGATTTGCCCGGCGCTGATTTCTGTCGCGATCGGCGGATCTTTCCTAAGCTGGCTAGCCCGTCATCGCGACAAGGAGCGCGCACATGTATGAATCGAAGAACGAAGAAGTCATCTCGGCAGAACAGTTCCGCAGCCGGCTGTTGCTTCATGCGCTGGGTGCGCTGCTGTTGCTGCTGGGCTCGATCCTGATCGGCGTGGCCGGGCACCTGCACTTCGAGGAAGGGGTGAATTGGTACGACGCGGCGTTCAACGCCACCCTGCTGCTGGGCGGCATGGGGCCGGTGGCGCTGCCGGAAACCCAGGGCGGAAAGTTGTTCTTCGCGGTGTACGGGCTGTATGTGGGGCTGGTATTCGTCGCCAGTATCGGCCTGATCCTGGCGCCGGTGGCGCATCGGTTGCTGCACCGGTTTCATTGCGATTGATGATGGTGGTCTTTCGGGCCCTATCGCTGGCAAGCCAGCTCCCACAGGGATCTTGTGGGAGCTGGCTTGCCAGCGATGGGGCCATCAGCAACAACACAAATAAAAAAGGCCGCTGCAACTGCAGCGGCCAATGAAAGACGCAGATCAAGGAGCTTCAAAATCGACGTCGGTGAACTGAAGGGGACGCTTCGGAGCAACAATCGGGAGCACTCTAGGGGAAAAGCATTAACCGACCATTAAGGGGTCCGAAGCGCCAACTTCGCGCCCTGGCGAACACCGGATCGTCAGGGCAAGGCAAGGATAGTCAGGCGCAACCCACGGAAAAATAGCCCTTTTTGACATTCACTGTTGCATCCTCGGCAACAGTGCACCAATTCAGTTCACTGACGCCTGATAGCCCATCCGCCAGCTGATGGCGTTTGCCGTGGCAACCAGGCGCTGCGCTGCCGGGCCTTGTTCATCGGCGTGGAAGATCGAGGTTGGCCCGACCACGGTGATTACCGCAGCGATCTGGCCCATGGCGTTGAACACCGGGGCCGACAGGGCGTCGACACCGGGCATCAGCAGGCCGTGGACATGATGCAGGCCGTGTTCGCGGATGGTGGCGAACAGGGCATCGTAATGGGCGATGTCGTGTCCGCTCTGCGCCAGTTCCCGATCCCGCAGTTCCACGGTTTCCCGTTCCGGCAGATAGGCGCCGAACACCAGCCCGGTGGACGAACTCAGCAGCGGCAGCACCGAGCCGATCTGGGTCACCACCGTCACCGCGCGCACTGCCGGTTCGATATTCACCACGGTCGCGCCCTGGTTGCCCCATACCGCGATAAAGCAACTTTCATTCAGTTCGTCGCGCAATTGCGACAGGGGCAGCGCCGCCACTTTCAGAACGTCCATCCCGCCCAGCGCCGCCAGGCCCACGCGCAACGCCTCGCGTCCCAGGCCGTAATGGTTGGTGGCCTGGTCCTGCTCGGCGAAGCCGCTGGCGATCAGTGCCTGGAGATAACGGTGCACCTTGCTCGCCGGCATGTCCACATGCTCGGCCAGGCGCGACAGCGAGGTAGCGGGGGAAAGCTCCGCCAGCGCCTTGAGAATGTCGGTACCGACCTCCGCCGAACGAACCTTCTGTTTACCGCTATCGGTGCTGGACGGAGCTTTACTCATGGGCGCTGTTTTCTCTGTGGAGCGAGCTTGCTCGCGAAGGACCGCACGGCGGTCCCGGAATGGACGGCGATCTTTATAGCTTGACGTCATGGTGCGAGCAAATTACGTTATGCGTAATCCGTTTACGAATTAAAACAATGCAGAAGCACTTCCCTCTTGCTTGGGCGACAGGGTTGACAATCTGCCACCCCATGGAGGCTCGATGAACATCGACAACCCGTCCGACCTCGCTTACCAAAGCGGTTTCGGCAATGAGTTCGCCAGCGAAGCCCTGCCCGGTGCCCTGCCGGTCGGCCAGAACTCCCCGCAAAAAGCGCCCTACGGCCTGTACGCCGAACTGCTCTCCGGCACCGCCTTCACCATGAGCCGCCATGAACAGCGGCGCACCTGGCTGTACCGCATCCGTCCTTCGGCGCTGCACCCGGCCTTCGTTCGCCTGGAGCGGCAACTGGCCGGTGGCCCGCTGGGCGCGGTCACTCCCAATCGCCTGCGCTGGAGCCCGCTGGACATGCCCGGCGAGCCCACCGACTTCATCGATGGCTGGGTGACCATGGCTGCCAACTCGGCCGGCGACAAACCGGCCGGCGTCAGTATCCATATCTACCGCGCCAACCGTTCCATGGAGCGGGTGTTCTTCAACGCCGACGGTGAACTGCTGCTGGTGCCGCAACTGGGCCGTTTGCGCCTGGTCACCGAACTGGGCGTGCTGGAGGTGGAGCCGCTGGAGATCGCGGTGATCCCGCGCGGCATGAAGTTCCGCGTCGAGCTGCCGGATGGCGAAGCCCGCGGCTATATCGCCGAGAACCACGGCGCGCCGCTGCGCATCCCGGACCTGGGCCCGATCGGCAGCAACGGCCTGGCCAATCCGCGAGACTTCCTCGCGCCGGTGGCGCATTACGAGGAAGCCCAGGGCCCGGTGCCTTTGGTGCAGAAGTTCCTTGGCGAGCTGTGGGGCTGCGAGTTGCAGCATTCACCGCTGGACGTGGTCGCCTGGCACGGTAACAACGTGCCGTACAAATATGACCTGCGACGTTTCAACACCATCGGAACGGTCAGCTTCGACCATCCCGATCCGTCGATCTTCACGGTACTGACCTCGCCGACCAGCGTGCCGGGCCTGGCCAATATCGATTTCGTGATCTTCCCGCCGCGCTGGATGGTGGCCGAGAACACCTTCCGTCCGCCGTGGTTCCACCGCAACCTGATGAACGAGTTCATGGGCCTGATCAAGGGCGAATACGACGCCAAGGCCGAAGGCTTCCTGCCTGGTGGCGCCTCGCTGCACGGTTGCATGAGCGCCCACGGTCCGGATGCCGAAACCTGCGCCAAGGCCATCGCCGCGGAGCTGGCGCCGAGCAAGATCGACAACACCATGGCCTTCATGTTCGAGACCGGCCAGGTGCTGCGTCCGACCCGCCATGCCCTGGACTGCCCGCAGTTGCAGAACGACTACGATAGGTGCTGGGCCACGCTGCCGAGCACCTTCACCCCGAATCGGAGATAAGCATGAACCAGACCGCCATTGCCCGTAGTTGGGTCGAACACGCCAATGGGCATAGCGACTTCCCGTTGCAGAACCTGCCGCTGGGCATCTTCAGCCGCGCCGGCGGCGAGCGCCGCAGCGGCGTTGCCATCGGCGACGCCATCCTTGACCTCGAAGCGGTACTGGCTGCCGGTCTGTTCGAAGGCGAAGCCAGGACGGCGGTGGAAGCCACTCGCGGCGGCGCGTTGAACGCCTTCTTCGCCCTGGGTCGCAGTGCCCGCGTAGCCCTGCGCGAGCGCCTGCTGGCGCTGCTCGGCGAGGGCAGCGAGCACCAGGCCACGCTCAAGGCCGCGCTGTACCCGGCCAGCGAATGCGAGCTGCACGTGCCGGCCAGGATCGGCGACTACACCGACTTCTACGTCGGCATCCAGCACGCCATGAATGTCGGCAAGCTGTTCCGCCCGGACAACCCGCTGCTGCCCAACTACAAATACGTACCGATCGGCTACCACGGCCGGGCCTCGACGATTCGCCCGTCCGGTACCGAAGTACGGCGGCCGAAAGGCCAGACCCTGCCGGCCGGGCAGAGCGAGCCAAGCTTTGGCCCTTGCGCGCGCCTGGACTACGAGCTGGAACTGGGCATCTGGATCGGCCAGGGCAACGACATGGGCCAGGCCATACCGATTGGCGACGCCGCCGAGCACATCGCCGGCTTCTGCCTGCTCAACGACTGGTCGGCGCGGGATATCCAGGCCTGGGAATACCAGCCGCTGGGGCCGTTCCTGTCCAAGAGCTTCATTTCCACCATTTCGCCCTGGGTGGTTACCGCCGAAGCCCTGGAGCCGTTCCGTTGCGCCCAGCCAGCCCGTCCGAACGGCGACCCGCAACCGCTGTCGTACCTTCTGGACAAGCGTGACCAGGCGGCCGGTGCCTTCGATATCGAACTGGAAGTGCTGCTGATCACCGAGCGCATGCGCGAGCAGAACCTGCCTGCGCATCGCCTGGGCCTGAGCAACACCCTGAGCATGTACTGGACCGTGGCGCAGTTGGTGGCGCACCACAGTGTCAACGGTTGCCAGCTGCAGCCGGGCGACCTGTTCGGTTCCGGCACTTTGTCCGGTGCCGAGCCCGGGCAGTACGGCAGCCTGCTGGAGATCACCGAGGGCGGCAAGCACCCGGTGGAACTGGCGTCGGGCGAGGTACGCAAGTTCCTCGAGGACGGCGATGAAATCATCCTGCGCGCCCGCGCCAGACGCGACGGCGTGGCCAGCATCGGCTTCGGCGAATGCCGTGGGAAAGTCGTTGCGGCGAACTGAAAGGGCCCTGAACCCAATGGAACTCTTCACTTACTACCGCTCCACCTCGTCGTACCGGGTTCGCATTGCCCTGGCGCTGAAGCAGCTGGAGTTCCAGTCGCTGCCGGTCAACCTGCTCAAGGGCGAGCAGCGCGCGGAACACTACCTTGCGCTCAATCCCCAGGGCCGGGTGCCGATGCTCAAGGCCGATTCCGGGGAACTGCTGGTGCAATCGCCGGCGATCATCGAGTACCTGGAAGAGGTTTATCCACAGCCGGCACTGCTGCCGCACGATCCGGTGCAACGCGCCCGGGCGCGGGGAGTGGCGGCCTTGATCGGTTGCGATATCCATCCGCTGCACAACGTCAGCGTCCTGAACCTACTGCGCGAGACGGGGCAGGACGAGGATGCGGTGAATCGCTGGATCGCGCACTGGATTAGCCAGGGGCTGGAAGCGGTGGAACGGTTGATCGGTGACGAAGGCTTCTGCTTCGGCGCGCAGCCGGGGCTGGCGGATGTCTACCTGATTCCGCAGGTGTATGCGGCCAGGCGCTTCAATGTCGATCTGGGCGGGTACCCGCGGATCCTGCGGGTGGTGGGGCTGGCGGAGGAGCATCCGGCGTTCGTGCTGGCGCATCCTTCGCGGCAGCCGGATACGCCGGCTGCAGGCTGATTTT
>NZ_JAOECN010000023.1:0-88718 GCF_029836855.1 Pseudomonas sp. GD04058 | reverse complement strand
GTCAATTCACTACAGAGGTCCAGGTCAAGCAGGCAGATACTGCAACCTGAACCCCAGACTCGCCTCCTCCCCCTGCTCCAGCAACCGTAACCCCGGCCGCCCCGGCAAATGATGGGCATTCACCGGATGACTCACCGGCTCGACACAGAAAAACGGCTTGTCCTTGGGACAGAACAGCAGGAAGTAGTCCGCCCCGGTAGCCCGGCATTCCAGCCGATACCCCGGCTGTTCGATCACGCACTCACCGGCCCAGCCACTAAAGGCATGATCCACCTGCCGCGCTGGCAACCCGGCCAGTTCGGAGAAGCGCCAGTCCTCGGGAATCTCTGCCTCGAACCAGGGCAGTCGTCCTTCCTCCCCCAGCCACACGCTCCGCGCCGGCGCGAGCAAGCGGGTCTGCGGATACCGCGGAAAATACGGATGCAACCCCAGCCCATACCAATTGGCCTGTTCATCCAGATGGGTCACGTGCAGGTCCAGGTTCAGGCAACCCTCGTGCAGATGCACATCCAGGGTCGCCTGGTAGGCAAAGGGCCATTTGCTATCGAGGGTCAGCCGCGCCCGCCGCTCACTGTGATGATCCACCTGCCAGGCCTGTTGCCAGGCGCTGCCGTGGATCGGGTAGGGATCGTGGTCGGTATTCGGCGCCAGCACCTGCCAGCCATCCGGGCGTTCGAAGCCGCCTTCGGCGATACGGTTGGACCAGGGCAACAGCGGGTAGCAACCCAGTCGGCGCGGCGTGCCAGCGGCTTTCGCTTGGTCATCGGCGTGGCGCAACAGCGCCTCCCCGGTCGCCTTCACTTCCCAGTTGACCAGGCTGCCGCCCAGCCCCGGGGCAATGCTGAGCCGGGTCAGGCGGTCTTGCAGATACAGCTCGCTCAAGGCCATCGAAGGCTCCTGTGGATAAAGAGGCTCAGCCACTCTTGCGCCAGGTCAGCAGGACGATGCCGCCCACCACCACCGCGCCGCCGAGCAATTGCAGGCCACTCAGTTGCTGGTCGAGCAAGGCCCAGCCCAGCAGCATGGTGGCGATGGGTTCGATATTCATCACCGGCGCGTTCTGCGCCATGTTCAGCCGCGGTACGCAGACGAACAGCAAGGTGAAGGCGATGCCGTAGAGCACCACCAGGCTCGCCAGCGCCAGCCAGCCTCCCGTCGTGCCCGGTGCCGACAAACCGCTGGGCATCACCCCGCTCATCCCGGCGAGCAGCATGCTGGAGAAGACGATGGCCAAGGTCAGCAGGCTGCGCACCGGCCCGCGCATGGCGGCCAGCTTGTGATCGGTTATCCACAGTGCGCAGGCAAAGGCACAGGCCGCGCCGAAGGCCAGGCTTACGCCGAGGGTCCAGTGCGGATTGGCCTCACCCCTGTCGAGCAGCCGCGCCGGTACATCCAGGGCCAGGACCAGCCCGCAGAGAATCAGACCCATGAACAGCACGTTACGCCCCGTCGGACGCGGCCCACCCAGCGCCCAGGTCAACAGCGCAAGCAGCATCGGAAAGGTATTACCCACCAACAAGGCAAGGGCCACGGGGATCCGCGCCACGGCCGAATATAGACAGAGACTCTGGGTCGCGATCAGCAAGCCCAGCAGCAATTGCCAACGCAACGCTCCGGCCGGCAGCCCCAATGGCTGACGCTGCCAAGCGAGCAATCCGGCGAGCACCAGCAAGGTAATCCCGGATCGACAAAGAATCGCCAGCAACACCCCGGTGCCGTCATCGAAAGCGAAGCGCGCGGCGATATGGTTGCCGGCGAAGGAACAGGCCAGCAACGCCAAGAGCGCGATCGCCAGCTTGCGCGGAAACAGCCCGGGTGCAGCGGAAGGAACAGCCATGTGCGAAATCCATATGCGAAAAAAAAAGGCGGGCCAGTACCGGCCCGCCCAAATGACCGCTTACAGCACGACGCTGGGCAGCCAGAGAGAGATTGCAGGGATGTAGGTCACCGCCATCAGCACCATGAACAGCGCCAGGTAGAACGGCAGCAGCGCCTTGACCGTGGACTCGATCGAGACCTTGCCGATGGCCGAGCCGACGAACAGCACCGCGCCTACCGGCGGCGTGATCAGGCCGATGCCGAGGTTGACCAGCATGATCATGCCGAAGTGCACCGGGTCGACACCGATGCCGTTGATCACCGGCAACAGGATCGGCGTCAGGATCAGGATCAGCGGCGCCATGTCCATCACCGTGCCCAGCAGCAGCAACATGAAGTTGATGCACATCAGGATCACGTAGCGGTTATCCGACAGGGTCAGGAACGCCGTGGTGATCTTCGACGGGATCTGCATCAGGGTCATGACATAGCCGAAGCTGGCCGCGAAACCGATCAGGATCATCACGATGGAGATGGTCCGCACCGTGCGATGCATCAGCTTGGGCAGGTCGCGCCATTTGTAGTCGCGGTAGATGAACATGGTCACGAAGAACGACCAGACCACCGCCACCGCCGCCGACTCGGTCGCGGTGAACACGCCCGAGAGGATCCCGCCGAGGATGATGACCATGGCCATCAGGCCCCAGAGCGCCTCGCCGGCGATCTTCAGCGCCTGGCGCAGCGGGATCACCTCGCCCTTGGGGTAGTTGCGCTTCTTCGCGAAGAGCAGGCACAGGCCCATCATCACCGCGCTGAGCAACAGCCCCGGCATCACCCCGGCCATGAACAGCGAGGCGATCGACACCGTGCCGCCCGCCGCCAGCGAGTAGAGCACCGAGTTATGGCTGGGCGGCGTCAGCAATGCCTGCACCGAGCCGCTGACGGTGACCGCGGTGGAGAACTCGCGCGGATAGCCTTTGCGTTCCATTTCGGGAATCAGCACCGAGCCCACCGACGCGGTATCGGCAACCGACGAACCGGAAATCGCCCCGAAGAAGGTCGAAGCCATGATGTTGACCAGCGACAGCCCGCCACGCACGAAGCCCACCAGCACCCCGGCGAAGGCCACCAGGCGCCGGGACATGCCGCCCTCGGCCATGATCGCGCCGGCCAGGACAAAGAACGGAATCGCCAGCAGCGAGAATTTGTTCACCCCGCTGGCCACCTGGATCATCATCGCCTGCAGCGGGATGTCGATCCACCAGGCGCCGATCAGCGCCGCCAGGCCCAGGGCATAGGCCACCGGCATGCCGATGAGGATGAGCAGGATGAAGCTGCCCAAAAGAATGAAGGCATCCATTTATGCAGCTCCTTCGTTTTCTTCCACCAGGTCGAAGCGCACCACCTTGCGATGGCTTTGGTCGCCCAGCATGAGTTTTTCCAGCACGAAGCTCAGGGTCAGCAGGCCACCGACGGGAATCGGCGCATAGGTCATGCCTACCCGTATGCTCGGCAGCGTCGCCAGGTACTGGTTCCAGGTGGTGACGCACAGCTTGAAGCCGTACCAGGTCATGAACAGGCAGACCAGGACCATCAGCACCTGCACCAGCACACCAACCAGGCGCCGCGGCAATGGGGCGAGGCGATCGGTGATCATGTTCACCGCCATGTGCGCGCCTGCGCGGTAGCTGGCGGCGGCGCCGACGAAGGTGAACAGCACCATCAGCAGGATCGATACCGGCTCCGGCCAACTGGAGCCGGTGCCCAGCACGTAGCGGGCGAAAATACCCCAGGGGATGATCAACGACATGGCCAGGATCGACAGGCCGGCGACCCAGATGCAGGCGCGGTAGAGCACGTCGTTCAGGCGCAGGAAAAGCGTTTTCATAGGCATCACCAAAGCGGCCGCGCGGCACGGGCCGCACGACCAGGGTCGATGTGGGAGGGATTACTCGACAGCGTCGATACGCTTCATCAGGTCGGCGTACTGCGCGCCGTATTTCTCGCGGACCGAAGCGGTGGCGTCATAGAACGGCTTCTTGTCGACGACGATGAACTCGACGCCGGCAGCCTTGAGCTTCTCTTCGCTGGCAGCGGACTTGGCGTCCCACAGCGCGCGCTCTTCGAACTGCGCCTCGCGTGCGACCTTCTTGACCAGTGCCTGCTGGTCCGCAGTCAGCTTGTTCCAGGTGGTCTTGGACATCACCACCGGCTCCGGCAGGATCAGGTGGGCGGTCTGGGTGAAGTACTTGGCGTTCTGGTAGTGGTTGTGCTCAAGCAAGGTCGGCGGATTGTTCTCGGCGCCGTCGATCACCCCGGTCTGCAGGGCGCTGAAGATTTCCCCGGTGTCCATGGCGATACCGTTGCCGCCCATGGCATTCATCATGTCGAGGAACAGCGGGTTGCCCTGCACGCGGATCTTCATGCCCTTGAGATCTTCCAGCGAACGCACCGGCTTCTTGGTGTACAGGCTGCGGGTGCCGCCATCCATCCAGGCCAGGGCGACCAGGTTGAATTCGGAGTTGGTGATCTTGTCGAGGATTTCCTGGCCGATCTCGCCATCGATGACCTTGCGCATATGCTCATGGTCACGGAACACGAACGGCATGTTGAACACGTTCACGTCCGGCACCACCGGACCGACGATGCCAAGGCTGACCCGGGCCATCTGCACGGCGCCGATCTGCGCCTGCTCGATCACTTCCTTCTCGGAGCCCAGTACGCCGCCGGCGAACATCTTGAAGGTGATTTCGCCATTGGTGGCCTCTTCGAGTTTCTTGCCCATGTTCTGTTCGGCGACCACGGTCGGGTAACCGGCCGGGTGCACGTCGGCGAACTTGATATCCAGGGCGAAGGCGGACGCAGAGAAGGCGAAGGGAAGCGCGGCAAGAAGCAGCTTGCGTTTGAAAGTCATGGTGAAGCTCCGTGTTTTGTTGTTATCCGGTTTGGCTTGTATGACGGCAGGTCGTGCGGTGTAGCGTTTAATAGCGCGCGGCGGGTTCCTCCAGGCCTTTGCTGCCGGGATCAAGAGCGAACACACCGCCAGCCAGGGGCTGGTCGGCGAGGTCGATGCCCGCCGGGCGGATCGAGGTGACGAACAGGGTGTCGAGGTTGGCGCCACCGAAGGCGCACATCGCCGGTTTTTTCACCGGCACGGGCAACGAACGGTCGAGACGACCGTCAGGGGTGAAGCGGTGGATCAATCCGGCATCGTTGCCGCAGATCCAGTAGCAGCCGTCCTGGTCGATGGCGGCGCCGTCCGGGCGGCCGGGATGTTCGTGCATATCGACGAAAACCCGGCGGTTGTGCGGCGTGGCCGTGTCGATGTCGTAGTCGAAGACCCAGACCGTTTGCACGCTCGGGTGCGAGTCCGACAGGTACATGCGCCGGCCGTCCGGGCTGAAGGCAAGGCCGTTGGGCACCAGCATGCCCTCGAGCTGGCGATGCAGGCGGCCTTCGCCGTCGTGCCGGTACAGCGCGCCGACGGCGGCGCCCTGCTGCATGTCCATGAGCATGGTGCCGGCCCAGAAACGCCCTTGGCGGTCGCAACGCCCATCGTTGAAACGCATGCCGTCGCGGGCATGCTGCACCGGGCTGAGCTGACGGCTGTCGAGGCGACCTTCAGCGCTGGTGGTGACCTGGAAGATGCCGCTTTCCATGCCGGCCACCCAACCGTCGCCACTGCGGGCGATGCAGGCGAGCATTTCCTCGCCCTGCCAGACCCGGTGCGTACCATCCGCCGCGCTCCAGCGATGAAGCTGCCGGGCGGGGATGTCGGCCCAATACAGGGCCTGCTCGGCCGCGTGCCACACCGGGCTTTCACCGGTGCCGTTGCGGGCGTCGACGATCAGTTCGCATTTCATGGGCCAAGCCTCCTGGCGCGCGGGATCAGTTGAACGGTCCGGCCGCGACGAAGGCGCCGCCCTGGTAGACCATCGAGGGATCATCGGCAGGCGGCGCCGGCTGGGCCTCCACCTGGGCACGGAAGACTTCGGAGGTGTCCTTGGGCACGTAACCGAGATGCTCGGCGTAGCGGTTGTCCCACCATACGGTGCGGTTGTCGGATGCACCGAAGACGATGGTGTGGCCGACGTCGGGGGTAGTCAGGCCGCGCTGGATCAGTTGGGTCAGGTCGTCGTAGCTCAGCCAGGTGCAGAGCATGCGCGGGTTCTGTGGCTGGTCGAAGGAGGAGCCGATGCGGATGCTGACGGTCTCGATGCCGTAGCGATCGAAGTAGAAGCTGGCGACGTCCTCGCCATAGCACTTGGACAGGCCGTAGTAGCTGTCCGGACGACGCGGGGAACGGGCGTCGATACGCTCGTCCTGGCGATAGAAACCGATGGTGTGGTTGGAGCTGGCGAAGATCACCCGCTTCACCCCGTGCTTGCGGGCCGCCTCGTAGATGTGGAACACACCGCAGATGTTGGGGCCGAGGATCTCTTCGAAGGAGTGCTCGGTGGACACGCCGCCGAAATGGATGATGGCATCGACACCTTCGACCAGCGCATGTACCGCCGCCTTGTCGGCGAGGTCGCAGGTCACTACCTCTTCATGGGGGCCCGCGGCAGGAGCCATGGGACTGATATCGGAAAGGCGCAGCACCTCGGTAAAGCCTTGCAGGCGCTCACGGAGGATCTTGCCCAGGCCGCCTGCGGCTCCGGTGAGCAGCAGGCGCTTGAAGGGAATGGTGGTCATGGCCGGCCCTTGTTGTCTGATTTGTTGTAGGTTGTCGTATGACTTTGGCGATTATCGACAGCGATCCGCCTGCCTGTCAACGCCTGGTTGCGGGGATCGCGGTGCGACCCCCGCTTCGATCACAGCAGCGACAGCGGATAGTTGAAGATCAACCGGTTCTCGTCGAATTCGTTGTTGCTGTAATCGCGACGGATACTGGAGTTGCGCCAGCGGATGCTGAGGTTCTTGAAGGTTCCGCTCTGGATTACGTAGGCCAGTTCCGACTCCCTCACCCATTCCTTGCCATCGGTGATCGCCCCGGTGTGTACGTCCTTGCCGCTGATGTAGCGGTTCATCAGGGTCAGGCCCGGAATGCCGACACCGGCGAAGTTGAAGTCATGGCGGACCTGCCAGGAACGTTCTTCCGAATTGTCGAAGCTGGAGTTGTAGCTGTCGTTGGCCAGGGTGCCGCCGCTGGTGCCGTTGACCCGCATCCAGGTATTGCCATCGACCCGCTGCAGGCCAAGCCAGAAGGTGCTGCTGCCATATTTGGCGGAGAACATGCCTGAGTAGGTCTTGTTGTCCAGCTTGCCGGCGCGGGCGGCGCCATCGTCGTCGCCGTGGAAATAGCCGAGGTTGGCACCGAGGGTCCAGTCACCGACAGGCTGCAGGTGGCTCACCTGCAGGTACTGCTGCTCGTAGACATCCTTGAGCACCGCATTCCACAGGCCGAACAGGGTACGGTCCTGGTTGAACTTGTACTCGCCACCGACGAAGTTGAAGCGGTCCGACACCCCGCCGCCATAGCTCATGTCGTCCATGCTCGCGTCGTTGCGCGGGCTGTTGCCGCGGAACTGGCCGCCGTAGAGGGTCAGGCCGGCGATCTCGTTGGAGGTGACCTGGCCACCGCGGAAGGTCTGCGGCAGGGAGCGGCCGTCGTCGGAGCGCAGGATCGGCAATACCGGCATCCACTCGCCGACCTTCAGCTCGGTTTTGGAGATGCGCATCTTCCCGGCCACTGCCAGGCGCCCGTAATCGTCAGCCGGACGCCCGTCGTCATGTCGCGGCAACAGCGCAGTGCCATAGGTACCGCCACCGCCATCGAGCTTCACCGACCACAGCCCCAGCACATCCGCGCCGAAACCCACGGTGCCCTCGGTAAAGCCCGAGCGGGCGTCGAGGATGAAGCTCTGGGTCCACTCCTCCGCCTTGCTCTGCGGGTTGCTCGGGTTGGTGAAATTGCGGTTGATGTAGAAGTTGCGCAGGCCGAGGGTGGCCTTGGAATCATCGATGAAACCGGCGGCGCTGCCGGTCATCGGCAGGCTGGCGAGCAGGCCGGTGCCGAGCAGGGTGAACGGAAGGGTGTGGCGGATTTTCATTATTGTTGTGCTCCCTGAGGGTGTGGCAGTCCGCCCTTCCGGGCGCGCATCGGCGACCTGCGGCATGGGGCGGGTGGCGTGGGGTGGAACCTGGGGTTCGCGCGGGTCAGTTGCCCACGACGAAACGCGGCGAACCGAAAGGACTGGCCGGGGAAAGAGGAAGATGGGAGGTGCGCTGAGAAGACGAAGGTGATGTCGACATGGGCAGGTTCACTGTTTTTAGTTGTTGTTGTGTGTTGTCGTACAACATGTCGAATTATTAGCAAGGCCGCGATGGGGTGTCAACGCTCAAGCAAGGGCGGATTTGGCGATTGGCTTTGAGTTTATGAGGCTGATCTGGAGACAGGGGCTCTACTGCGCGGGTTGAGCAGCAGGCAAAGACATACGATGACACCCCGCGAATTGACCTCGGTCCTGTGGGAGCGGGTTTACCCGCGATTGCTATGGTGAGCTCACTGATGCAATCGCGGGTGAACCCGCTCCCACAAGGTCCCTGCAAATCAAAGAGTCATTTTTTCCATGAGCGACAGTAGCGGGCACGATCATCAGGCTGTAACCCCCCGTCCCTATCCTGCTTTTCCCCCAGAATCCGCCGAAGACCAACAATGCATCCGGACCCAGCCAGCACCCGCCACTCCTTCATGATTCGCTCCGACAACATGAGCAGCGACGATTTCGGCGCCCTGTTCACGCGCATGTTCGGCGATCTGTACGCCGGCATGCCGCGCCCGGACCGGCAGGTCGCCATTGCCGGGGTCTACGGCCGCTATAACGGTGTGAGCGTGCGCAACCTGAGCTTTCGCGGCGACCTGCTCACCGGCCTGCCCGACGCCGAGGACGAGATCACCTTCGTTTTTCCCACCGCAGGACGCATCGTGTTCAGCCATTCCAGCGAGATCGTCGGCACGCCCCGGATCGGCCTTGCAGTGGAGAAAACCGCGGTCAGGTCAGTGAACTTCATCGACGGCCATTCCCAGTACGGCATGTCCATCCGCCGCTCGATCTTCGCCCGCCGCCTGTCGGTCCTGCTGGGCAAGCCCATTCTCCGGCCCATTCGTTTCCACTCCATGGTGGATCTGGCTGCGGACGCCTTCCAGGGCATCAAGGCCATCGTCGGCATGGCTACCGGCAACGCGTTCGACCAACTGATGACCGCCAGTTCGCTGATGCCCGGCCGTCTGCAGGAAATGCTGGTGGACTCGGTGCTGGAAGTCTGGCCGCACACCTACAGCGACGAACTGAAACGCCCGCAAGCGCTGATCGCCCCGCGCCATGTGAGACAGGCCATGGACTACATCCAGGCCCATCCCGACGCCTTGCCCAGCGGCCGCGAACTGGCCGAGCTCAGCAATATCAGCCTGCGTGCCTTGCAGGACGGCTTCCGTCGTTTCGTAGGTACCTCGATAGTGTCCTATCAGCGCCAGGTGCGCCTGCAACGGGCCCATGACGCCTTGACGCAGGATCCCTCCCGCTCGGTAAGCGAAATATCGCTGGCCTTGGGCTTCAGCAATGTCGGCCGCTTCTGCCAGTACTTCCAGAACGCCTACGGCATCAGTCCGGCCGACCTGCGCGACGGGTCTTGAAGCGGGTCAGAACTGGTAGCTGGCCTTCAGATTCCCGCTGACGCCATGACTGTCCCCGCCGGTGATAACGCCAAGATCAGCCCCCACGCTGAAATCGCCCTGGCTAGCCGTCAGGCTGAAACCGCCACTGAACTGGTCACGGCTGTCGAACGCCGCCCGCTGCTCGACATCCAGCCCCAGCAGATGGCCCTGGCTATCGACTTCATGGTTGCCCAGCGCATGCTCGTAACCTACGTCGAGCCCCGGCGTCAGTTGCCAGCCGGCGCCCAGTTCATGCGCTGCGAAGGTGGCCTTGACGTTGGCAAAGGCACTGCGCCGGGTTTCCTTCAACGCCTCCACCTGCAAGGCCAGTTCGCTGCCCTTCTCCTGGAAGCCATCGAGATCCACGCGGCTGACCCGCACCCCCAGGCTCGGCTCGACCGTGAGAGCCGACATCGGCAGCCGGTAGCCCAGTGCCAGGCTCGCGCCCGCCAAGGTGCCGTCGGTATCGCCCTTGGCCGCGCCGAGACCACCACCCAATTCCCGCTTGCTGTCGTAGTCCAGCCAGCCGCCACTCAACCCGGCTTCAAGGAAGAGGCCACGGTCCAGCGTGTCGAAGGCGAAACGCGCACCGGCCTTGATGAAGGTCAGGTCGGTATCCACATCACCACCCGCCGCCCCGACGCTGCCATTGCTGTAGCCAAAGCCGGCATGCGCACTGAGCTGCTCGGGGAAACGCTGGGTAATGCCGACCATCATTCCCCGGGTATGCTCGTTGCTGCTCGCTGCCCGCGAGGAACCATCGGTACCCTGGTATCCTGCCAGCGCCGTGGTCCACAAGCGGTACTGGCCGATCTTCAGATCGGTGCCGCTGGCATAGGGCGCCGCCGCGTTGTCCAGCAGCGCGCCCTGGCGCAGCAGGTAGCTGACCGCGTCGGCATGCACCTGCCCGCCCACGGTCGCTTCGACACCGCCGAGGGTGCCCGCATCGATCGCCGATTGCAGATAGTAGTTGTAAGCCGTGTAGTCCCCGGACAGGCTGCTGTTCTGCAATTGCGACAGTAGCCGAGCCCCCGCCGCCGAGTTGCCCAGCAGGTCGGCAGCCCCCGGCAGGCTGTTGTAGAACACCATTTTCCCACGCAGTACGTAGATGGTTTCCTGGGACAGGCCGAGGCCTTCCTTCAGGTAATTGTCCATGCTGCCGTATTCGGCGGTTACCTCGTCGAGGCCGGCTTGCAGGTAGCTGGCCTGCACACCGAGCAACGGCTCGTAGATCGCCGCCATGCTCGCCGGCAGTGCGGCCAGGGTGGCGGCGACACGGGCAGCGGTGTAGTCGTTGGTGGCCAGGTAGTTTTCCATGATGGTCGCGCTGTCCACCCCGGCGATGCTCAGCAATACGGCGGCGGTCCAGCCGGTGCGGTCCTTGCCCGCGGTGCAATGGAACAACGCGGCACCGTCGGCCGCAGCCAGTTCGTTGAACAATGCGCTGAATTGACTGCGCATACCGCTATCGCTGACGAAGGCGCGGTTGGTTTCCTCCATCATCGCCACGGCCTGGGCGGCGCTGGTGAAGGAAATGTTGGTCACGTTCGCGCCGGACGCGGTGCCGCCGATGATGTCGATGTTCTGGTACACCGCGCCGCTCGGCAGGGTGTCCGGGGTCGCGGCGATCTCGCTTGGGGTGCGCAGGTCGTAGACATTGGAAATGCCGAGGGTATTCAACGTAGCCAGGTCCGACGCCGTCGGGGTCAGGGCATTGGAGCGATAGAACACGCCCGAACGCATCGTGCCGTCATTGACCGTGGTGTAGGCCGTCGTAGTACCAGCGATATCGCGGAAGTTGTCGATACCGGTCAGGCGCGGGGTGTCGAGGTCGTAGGTCCCGGCGGCCTGGGCGGCGATGGACAGGCTGAGGGCGGACAGGGAAAACAGGACACGGAGCAACACGGCGTAGCCTCTTTCAGGGAAGTGAGGCGGCTACTATCTTCAGGGCGTTGTGACTGGATATTACAAAACCCCAGCACAGGAAAATGCCGGCGCGATCTGTCCGCATGCTGCGTTTTTCGTCCGTGATGGCTGCCCCGGACAATCAGCCAATCCTGCATATGCAGGACGTCCGGCTCGTCGGCGACAACCGAGAAGCCCTACACTCTATCCCGCGATGCAGACGGATACGTCTGTCATACAAAACCTATAACAAGGAGGCGAAATGCCTTACCCCTCCGGCCGTGCCGCCTTTGGCGCGGGCGTCCGTGCCTTGCTGCCCCTCACGCCCGGTGTCATCCCCTTTGGCCTGGTAACCGGTGTCATGGCGGTCAAGATGGGCATGAGCCCGACCATGGCCATCGGCATGACCCTGCTGTTCTATTCCGGCTCGGCCCAGATGGTTGCCCTGCAACTGATCCAGGGCGGCGTGCTGCCGGTGGCGATCGTCGCCACGGCGCTGATCATCAACCTGCGCTTCATCATGTACAGCGCCTCGCTGGCGCCCTATCTGCACGCGTTGCCACGGCGCTGGACCTGGCCGCTGTCGTACATGCTTTCCGACCAGGCCTACGCGCTGTGCGTCTTGAGACTGTCGTCCGGCGAGCTGGGGCGCTATGGCTATCACTACTACGCGGGCACGGCAGCGGCCATGTGGCTGGCATGGAACCTGGCGGTAGTGGCAGGCGTTTTCCTGGGTGGGAGCATTCCGGAAAGCTGGTCGCTTGGTTTCACCATTCCCCTGTCGTTCCTCGCCTTGCTGGTGCCTGGGATCCGCAATATCCCGGCGCTGGTGGCGGCCATCGTCGGCGGCGGGATTGCCGTGGCGGCGGTGGATCTGCCGTACAACCTCGGGCTGGTGACGGCGTCGATCGGCGGAGTGGTTGCAGGGGTGGTCACGGAAAGCCTGCGCAGGAAAGCGTCGCAAGCAGACTATCGAGCAGAAGGAGAAAGCCAATGAGCGACCTGGCCCTGTGGGGACTTTTCCTGGCCGTCGGGGTGGGGACCTTTGCCTTGCGCCTGTCCTTCGTCGAACTGTACGGCAACCTGCGGGTGCCGCCGCTGGTGAGCCGGGCCCTGGCCTATGTGCCGGCCAGTGTACTGGCGGCGCTGGTGCTGCCGGCGGTGGTGTATCCGGAAGGGCATGGCGATTTCGTGCTGGGCAATCCGCAGATTCCGGCGGCGGTGCTGGCGGCGCTGGTGGCGTGGAAAACCCGCAATACCGTGCTGACCCTGGCGGTGGGGATGGGGGCCTTGTGGGGGTTGAAGATGCTCATGCACTGAAGGCCCTCATCGCTGGCAAGCCCCCACAGGTACAGTGGTGATCCCTGTGGGAGCTGGCTTGCCAGCGATGAGGCCGTCAAAGTCACCGCACCAGTTTGATGCCCCCACCCGCCCCAAAACCAATCACTCTCCCCTTCCTGCCCCCTTCCAAACCACCTTCCTACAAACCCACAACCCCTTTACCCCGGCCACTCCAGTAATAATCTGACCACTTGGCCATGTTTTTGCTTTGCAAGCTGCTCAACACACTGATCCCCGAGCAGTCCCATGTCCGAATTCCCCTTGCGCCTGGAGCTACGCGCCATTACCAAGCGCTACCCCGGCACCCTGGCCAACGACCGCATCGACCTGCGTATCGGCGCCGGTGAAATCCATGCCCTGCTCGGCGAGAACGGCGCGGGCAAGAGCACCCTGATGAAGATCATCTACGGCGTCACCGCCCCCGACTCCGGCCAGGTGCTGTGGGAGGGCCAGCCCGTGCAGGTGCGCGATCCGGCCCAGGCCCGCCGGCTGGGAATCGGCATGGTGTTCCAGCATTTCTCCCTGTTCGAGACCCTGACCGTCGCACAGAACATTGCCCTGGCCCTGGGCCGCGAAGCGGGTACGCCAGGGCAACTGGCGCCGCGCATCCGCGAGGTCTCCCGGCGCTACGGCATGGGCCTGGAACCGGAGCGCCTGGTGCACAGCCTGTCCATCGGCGAGCGTCAGCGGGTCGAGATCGTTCGTTGCCTGATGCAGGACATCAAGCTGCTGATCCTCGACGAGCCGACCTCGGTGCTGACGCCCCAGGAAGTCGACGAGCTGTTCATCACCCTGCGCGCCCTGGCCGCCGAGGGCTGTTCGATCCTGTTCATCAGCCACAAGCTCAACGAGGTCCGCGCCCTTTGCCACAGCGCCACGGTGCTGCGCGGCGGCCGGGTCTCGGGGGATTGCGTACCCGCCGAATGCAGCGACCTGCAGCTGGCGCGGCTGATGGTCGGCGACGCCGAGGGCCTGGAGGCCAGCTACCCGAAAAGCGCAGGCCAGCTGCCGCGCCTGCGGGTAGACGACCTGACCTGGCGCAACAAGGACCCCTTCGGTACCTCCTTCGAACACCTGCGCCTTGAAGTGCGCAGCGGCGAGATCGTCGGTATCGCCGGGGTCGCCGGCAATGGCCAGGACGAGTTGCTGGCGCTGCTCAGCGGCGAAACCCGCCTGCCGGCCGGCGAGCGCGAACGCATCACCCTCGATAACCAGCCCATGGCCAACCTCTATCCCGACGCGCGTCGCGCCCTTGGCCTGGCCTTCGTTCCCGCCGAACGCCTCGGCCACGGCGCCGTGCCTGACATGAGCCTGGCCGACAACGCCCTGCTCACCGCCTTCCAGCAAGGCCTGGTCAATCGCGGTTTGATCCGTTCGGGCAAGGTGCTGGAGCTGGCCGAGCGGATCATCGAGCGCTTCGCAGTGAAGACGCCGGATGCCCAGACCACGGCGCGCAGCCTTTCCGGCGGCAACCTGCAGAAATTCATCCTTGGCCGCGAGATCCTGCAGAACCCGAAACTGCTGGTCGCCGCGCACCCGACCTGGGGCGTCGACGTCGGTGCCGCCGCGGCGATCCACCGTGCGCTGATCGCCCTGCGCGATGCCGGCGCGGCAATCCTGGTGATCTCTGAAGACCTCGACGAACTGTTCCAGATCAGCGACCGCATCGGCGCCCTGTGCAGCGGTCGCCTGTCGCCGCTCAAGGCCACCGCCGAAACCCATACCGTGGAGGTCGGCGGCTGGATGGCCGGCCAGTTCGACACCACGCAAGACGCTGCCTGACGAGAAGCCTGCCATGTTGCTATCCCTTGAACCCCGTACCCGGCAGTCCCGCGCCATGCTCCTGCTGTCGCCCCTGCTCGCCGGGCTGCTGACCCTGCTCAGCGGAGCGCTGCTGTTCAGCGCGCTCGGGCATGACCCGCTGCCAACCTTCCACACCCTGCTGATCGAGCCGGTCAGCGATCTCTATGGCCTCTCCGAACTGCTGCTCAAGGCCCTGCCGATCCTGCTCTGCGCCCTGGGCCTGGCGGTGGCCTACCAGGCACGGATCTGGAACATCGGCGCCGAAGGCCAGTTGCTGATGGGCGCTCTGGCCGGCAGTGCCCTGGCCATCCAGATCATCGACTGGGACAGCCGCTGGGCGCTGCTCTGGGTCCTGCTCGCCGGGACGCTCGCCGGGGCCTTGTGGGGAGCGCTCGCGGCGTGGCTGCGCACGCACTTCAACGCCAACGAGATCCTCACCACCATCATGCTCAACTACATCGCCCTGAACCTGCTGCTGTTCTTCGTCCACGGTCCGCTCAAGGATCCGGACGGCTTCAGCTTCCCGCAGTCGGCGATGTTCGGCGATGCCAGCCGCCTACCGGCGCTGTTCGAGGATGGCCGGGTGCATGTCGGCCTGTACTTCGTCCTGCTCGCCCTGGTGGCGGTGTGGGTGCTGCTGCACAAGAGCTTCCTGGGTTTCCAGATCAAGGTGCTCGGCCTCGACCAGCGCGCCGCCGGATTCGTCGGTTTCCGCGAGAAGCGCCTGGTCTGGCTGGCGTTGCTGATCAGTGGCGGCCTGGCCGGGCTGGCCGGGGTCAGCGAAGTCAGCGGACCGATCGGCCAACTGGTGCCGCAGGTGTCGCCAGGCTACGGCTATGCCGCCATTACCGTGGCCTTTCTCGGCCGCCTCAATCCCCTCGGCATCCTCGTCGCCGGGCTGCTGATGGCGCTGCTCTACCTGGGCGGTGAAAACGCGCAGATGAGCCTCAACCTGCCGCAGTCCCTGACCGGGCTGTTCCAGGGAATGATGCTGTTCTACCTGCTCGCCTGCGACGTGCTGATCCTTTACCGGCCGCGCCTCAAGCTTGGCAGGCGCCAGCCCGTGCGCCTGCCCGAACCGGCGAATGCCTGACTCCGACTGACTTTTCGTTTACCCGCGCCAATGGCGCGCGGGCTGAGGTTTCGATTATGGATCCCGATCTGCTTGGCAACATTCTCTACGCCATGGTGCGCTGCGGCACACCGCTGCTGCTGGTCGCCCTGGGCGAGCTGGTCTGCGAAAAGAGCGGCGTACTCAACCTGGGCCAGGAAGGCATGATGCTGTTCGGCGCGGTGGCGGGCTTCATCGCCGCCTTCGCCACCGGCAACCTGTGGCTCGGCGTCCTGATGGCCTGCCTGGCCGGCATGCTGCTGTCGGCGCTGTTCGCCCTGGTAGCGCTGGGCTGCCAGGCCAACCAGGTGGCAACCGGGCTGGCCCTGACCATCTTCGGCGTGGGCCTGTCGTCCTTCGTCGGCTCCGCCTGGGTCGGCAAGCCGCTGACCGGCTTCGAGCCGGTGGCGATCCCGCTGCTGTCGGAGCTGCCGATCGTGGGCCACATGTTGTTCAACCAGGATGTGCTGGTCTACCTGTCCTTCCTGCTCTTCATCCTGATCGCCTGGGTGCTGCTGAAAAGTCGTACCGGACTGGTGCTGCAGGCTGTCGGTGAAAACCCGGATGCCGCCAGTGCCATGGGCCTGCCCGTGCTGCGGGTAAGAACCCTGGCGGTGCTGTTCGGCGGCGCCATGGCCGGCTTGGCCGGTGGCTATCTGTCGCTCGCCTACACCCCGATGTGGGCCGAGAACATGACCGCCGGGCGTGGCTGGATCGCCCTCGCCCTGGTGGTGTTCGCCAGCTGGCGGGTGTTCCGCGTGCTGCTGGGGGCGTACCTGTTCGGCCTCGCCAGCATCCTGCACCTGGTGGCCCAGGGCATCGGCGTGAGCTTCCCGGCCAACCTGCTGGCGATGCTGCCCTATGTCGCGACCATCCTGGTGCTGGTGGTGCTGTCGCGGGATGCGATCAAGACCCGCTTGTATGCGCCGGTGTCGCTGGGGCAACCCTGGAAGGGTGGGCGCTGAATCTGATGGCCTCATCGCTGGCAAGCCAGCTCCCACAGGGAGGACACATTGTGGGAGCTGGCTTGCCAGCGATGAGGCCATCAGCAGCACTGCACTACTCAAGGGCACTTCACACCCCCTGATGCACCACCTCAGTTACGCCAAAGTCCCAGCAACCCCCGAAACACCATTTTTTGCCCACATGGTCAGCTTTTTGCACTGACGTTTTGCACTACCCAGAAAAGCCCGACACGGCCATTAGAAAAGACCCACAGGAGCCCCCCCCCGATGCAACAGAAGAAAAGCAAGAACCTGCTGCGCACCCTGGCCGCCGCCATCGGCCTGAGCACCGCACTGTCCGCCACCGCCGCCGATCCGTTGAAGGTCGGTTTCGTCTACATCGGCCCGATCGGCGACCACGGCTGGACCTACCAGCACGAACAGGGCCGCCAGGCGCTGATCAAGCAGTTCGGTGACAAGATCGACACCAGCTTCGTCGAGAACGTACCGGAAGGCGCCGACGCCGAGCGGGTCATCCGCAACATGGCCAAGGGCGGCTATGACCTGGTCTTCGCCACCTCCTTCGGCTACATAAACCCCACCGCCAAGGTCGCCAAGCAGTTCCCGAAAGTCACCTTCGAACACGCCACCGGCTACAAGCAGGACAAGAACCTTGGCACCTACCTGGCCACGTCCTATGAAGGCCGCTATGTCGGTGGTTACCTCGCGGCGAAGATGACCAAGACGAAAAAGATCGGCTACGTCGCTTCCTTCCCGATCCCGGAAGTGCTGCGCGACATCAACGCCATCCAGCTGGCCCTGGACAAGTACAACCCCGGCACCGAGATCAAGGTGGTGTGGGTCAACTCCTGGTTCGATCCGGGCAAGGAGGCGGACGCCGCCAACGCGCTGATCGACCAGGGCGTCGACGTGCTGTTCCAGCACACCGACAGCCCGGCACCGATCCAGACCGCCGAACGCCGTGGCGTCTATGCCGTGGGCTACGCCTCGGACATGGCCCACTTCGGCCCCAAAGCGGTACTGACCTCCATCGTCAACAACTGGGGCCCGCATTACATCAAGAGCACCCAGGCGGTCATGGACGGTACCTGGAAGTCGCAGGACTACTGGGGTGGCCTGGCCGACGGCACCGTCGAACTGCCGATCAGCGACCTGGTCCCGGCCGACGTGAAAAGCGGCGCCGAGCAGATCATCGCCAGCATCAAGGACGGCTCGTTCCACCCCTTCACCGGCCCGATCCTCGACCAGGCCGGCACCGTCAAGATCCCTGAAGGCAAGGTGGCCACCAATGCGGAACTGGCCGGCATGAACTACTACGTCAAAGGCATCACCGCGCAACTGCCGAAGTGATCGCCAGGCGGGAGCGCCGCTCCCGCCCGCCCATGTGCCGCCGTCCCTCCCATGAGAACCGCGCACAAGGCCGGCCCCGCCGGCCTCTTCGCTGCCTGGGTACGAGAAGACTCGCAGCACTGCGGACCACACCCTGGTGCGGTCCGTCCTTCCCGGAGCCATTCATGAACACCCTGCCGATCATCGACATCACCCCGCTGTACCAGGACGATCCCGCCGCCCGCCAGACCGTGGCCAGGCAGATCGACGCCGCCTGCCGGCAATGGGGTTTCTACTACATCAAGGGACACCCGATCGCAGCGTCACGCATCGCCGAACTCAAGGCCATCGCCGAGGACTTCTTCGCCCGCCCGGCCGAAGAGAAACTGCGGATCGACATCACCCAAAGCGCCCATCACCGCGGCTACGGCGCCATCGCCACCGAGCAGCTGGACCCAAGCCGCCCGAGCGACCTGAAGGAAACCTTCGACATGGGCTTCCACATGGACGCGCAGCACCCCGACGTGCTGGCGAAAAAACCGCTGCGCGGCCCCAACCGCCACCCGGATATCCCCGGCTGGGAAGCCCTGCTGCAACAGCATTACCAGGACATGCACCAGTTGTCCCTGACGCTGCTGCGGGCGATGGCCGAGGCGCTGGGCATCGAGGAGGATTTCTTCGACCGGCGTTTCGCCGAGCCGATCAGCGTGTTCCGCATGATCCACTACCCGCCGCGCCAGAGCGCCAGCAGCGCCGACCAGCAGGGCGCCGGGGCGCATACCGACTACGGCTGCGTGACCTTGCTGTACCAGGACAACGCGGGCGGCTTGCAGGTGCAGAGCCTGGACGGCGAATGGATCGACGCGCCGCCCATCGAGGGCACCTACGTGGTCAACATCGGCGACATGATGGCGCGCTGGAGCAATGACCGTTACAAGTCCACGCCGCATCGGGTGATCAGCCCGCTAGGGGTGGACCGCTACTCCATGCCGTTCTTCGCCGAGCCCCATCCGGATACGGAAATCAGCTGCCTGCCGAACTGTTCCGGCCAGGACAACCCGGCCCGCTACCCGGCCGTTTCGTGCAGCGCCTACATGCTCTCGCGCTTCGCCGATACCTACGCCTACCGCCGCGAGGAAGCCCAGGCCTGATCCGCAACCAGGCCCCGTGATGGCGCGACGACGCGCCATCCTGAAGCACCTTCGCCAGGCACGACGCCGCGCACCCCCTCGGTTGCGCGGCGTCGAGCTTTTACAGGCCGCGAAAAACGCCGGGCCGACGAAATTATTACGATTTCTGTCCATCTGGACAGGAATTGGCACCCTTCCTGCTCTATCGAGAAAGCCTGACCAACACGACAGGTTCACCCCTTGAAAAACACAAGAAATCAGGAGCTTTCGATGATCCGCACCACTACTTCCATGCTGCTGGCGGGCGGCGTGCTGGCAACCGGTCAGGCCCTGGCCGGCGACCTTCTGCTGTGGCAGGACAACAGCCTCACCTACCTCAACGGCATCGACTTCAAGGTCGATCCGCCGAAGCAGCAGACCGTCACCTTCGAGCACGCCAGCGGCTGGAGTTTCGGCGACCTGTTCTTCTTCGTCGACGGCATCAAGTACAACACCGAGGCCACCAACGGCGCGGGCGACGGCCACAGCTTCTACGGCGAGTTCAGCCCGCGCCTGTCGTTCGGCAAGATCACCGGCACCGACCTGTCGTTCGGCCTGATCAAGGACGTGCTGCTCTCGGCCACCTATGAATTCGGCGAGGACGATGTCGATACCTATCTGATCGGCCCCGCAGTGGACCTGAACATCCCCGGCTTCGATTACTTCCAGCTCAACACCTACCTGCGCACGCCGGATGGCAAGCGTGACGGCAAGGGGGTCTGGCAGATCACCCCGGTGTGGAGCTACACCGTGCCGGTGGGCAATTCCAACGTGGTCATCGACGGCTTCATCGACTGGGTGGTGGACAACGACAAGAGCTACCACGCCAACTTCCACTTCAACCCGCAGATCAAGTACGACCTGGCCAAGGCCATGGGCTGGGGCGAGAAGTTCTATGTCGGGGTGGAGTATGACTACTGGAGCGACAAGTACGGGATCAGCCACGACAGCTACCTGGGCAAGGAAGTGCTGGGCGGAACGAACCAGAGCGCGATCAGCCTGCTGGTGAAAGCGCACTTCTGAGGCCGGTCCGAAGAGAAGTTTTGCCCATACTGGCCTCATCGCCGGCAACGCCCCCATCCTGTGGGAGCTGGCTTGCCAGCGATGAGGCCGGCAGGCGCAATGATGTTGCCAGGACCGGCCAAATCGCTGGCAAGCCAGCTCCCACAGGGGTTCAACGGTGCCTGCTCACAGTGGCAACGCCCGCCCCTGGATCACCTGCTTCATCACCAGCGTCGAACTCAAGCGCTGCACGTTCGGCAAGCGTGCCAGATGCTCGTCGTAGAGCTGCTGGAATGCCGGCAGATCGCGGGTGACGATGCGCAGCATGTAGTCCGGGTCGCCGAACAGACGCTGGGCTTCGAGGATCTGTGGAATCTCCGGCAGCGCCGCCTCGAAGGCGTGCACCGCCTGCTGGTGCCCTTCACGCAAGGTCACGAAAACGATCGCGGCGAAATTGAGCCCCAGCTCGGTCGGCGACAGATACGCGCGATACCCCTGGATCACCCCCGACTCCTCCATCGCCCGCACCCGTCGATGACAGGGTGAAAGGCTGAGGCCGACCCGCTCGGCCAGTTCGGTCAGGGATTGCCGGCCATCCCGTTGCAGCTCGGCAAGAATCTTTCGATCAATACGGTCCATCAGGAAGGATCTTCCACGTTCAGGGCGAACCCGGAGGATATACGAAAGATAATTCCCGCAGCGCTTGCGTAGTCTTCTGAAGACATCTTCAGCGCAAATCCCGGGGGAGTTTCCGATGACTGTCAGTGTCCTGGCCGCCTTTTGGGCGGTGTCGTTTCTGTTCGTGATTACCCCGGGCGTGGACTGGGCCTATGTCATCTCCGCCGGAATCCGCGGACGCTGGGTGGTGCCGGCGGTGGCGGGATTACTGGCAGGGCATCTGCTGGCGACGCTGATCGTCGCGGCGGGCGCCGGAGCGCTATTGGCCAGCAACCCGGCGGCACTGTCGGTGATGACCCTGGTCGGCGCCGCGTACTTGCTGTGGATGGGTGTGAACATGCTATGGAAGCCTTCGACGCCCTCGGCCGGCGAGGACAAGGCGGAGTCATGGTCGCGCTGGGTGTTGCGCGGGTTCTGCGTCAGCGGGCTGAACCCCAAGGTGTTCCTGCTGTTCCTGGCGCTGCTGCCGCAGTTCACCGATCCGCTGTCCAGTTGGCCGGTGCCGGGCCAGATCCTCGCCCTGGGCCTGCTGCATCTGCTGAGCTGCGGGATCATCTACCTGCTGGTCGGCTACAGCGCTCGCAGCGTGTTGCAGGCCCGGCCGGCGGCGGCACGCAATGTCAGCCGCCTGTCCGGGCTGGCGATGATTGCCATCGCCGCCGTGCTGTTCGGCGAGCGGCTGCTCGCCTGACGCGCTCAGCCTTCCTTGGACAGCGGTACGCCGGGGCGCGACTTGGGCCCGCTCAGTCCCCAGGCGATCAGGCCGATCACCGGCACGAAGACCACGAAGACGATCCACATCATCTTGTTCTCGGCCCGCGCCGGGCTGCCGATGATGCGTTTGATGGCCCAGACCTCGAGCACCGCCAGCAACACCGCAAGGGTGATCCACAAATGTCCGTGTTCCATAGGCTGTCTCCCGTTTGGCTGTTTGCATTGGGCACGGCAGACGCCTCGGGGTTCATTCGGATTGCGGATCAGAAGCTCAGGCAGATCTTGCCGAAGTGCCGGTTGCTTTCCTGGTAACGGAACGCCTCGACGATCTGCTCCAGCTCGAACGCCTTGTCGATCACCGGGCGCAGGCCATTGGCATCGATCGCCCGGATCATCGCCTGCTGCTGCGCACGGCTGCCCACCAGCACGCCCTGCAAGCGGATCTGCCGGACCAGCGCCTGCACCAGCGGCAACTGCCCGGCGACACCGGTCAGGATGCCGATCAGCGAAACATGCCCGCCAATCCGCGCGGCGATCATGGATTGCTCCAGGGTCGCCGGGCCGCCTACTTCGATCACATGGTCCACGCCGCGGTTATCGGTCAGGGCGCGCACCTTCTCGCCCCAGTTCGGCGTGCTGCGGTAGTTGATCACCTCATCGGCGCCGAGGGTCTTCAGGCGCTCCAGCTTCTCGTCGCTGGACGACGTGGCGATCACCGTGGCGCCCGCCGCCTTGGCGAACTGCAGGGCGAAGATCGAGACGCCGCCGGTACCTTGCACCAGCACGGTATCGCCCGGCTTGAGCGAATCATCGGCCATCAACGCACGCCAGGCAGTAAGGCCGGCGGTGGTCAACGTCGAAGCCTCGGCATGGCTGTAGCCCTTGGGTGCGCGGGTGAAGGACGTGGCACGGGCGGTCACAAGCTCACGCGCATAGCCATCGATACCATCGCCCGGCACCGTGGCGAAGCCTTCCACCAGCGGCTCGCCATCGAGCCAACCAGGGAAGAATGTGCTGACCACCGAATCGCCCACGGCGAACTCGCTGACCCCCTCGCCCACCGCGATCACCTCGCCGGCGCCGTCGGCCATGGGAATGCGCGGTTCGCTCGGGCCCCACATGCCGCTGACCACGGCGAAATCGTGATAGTTGAGGGAGTTGGCGTGCAGGCGCACGGTGATCTCGCCGGCTGCCGGAGCCGCGGCGTCCGCGCTGCCCAGGCCGACCTTGTCGTAGCCGCCGCCGGGTTGAACGTAAATGGCTTTGCTCATGGGGTTCTCCTGGGAGTAGGTGGTGGTCTCCCGGGCCCTATCGCTGGCAAGCCAGCTCCCACAGGGTCGGCGGTGCACGCGGTCCTGTGGGAGCTGGCTTGCCAGCGATGAGGCCGGAAAGACCTCGGAAAATCTCAGTGTCCGAGCAGGACCCGCAACGCCCGGCAATCCGCCGCATGCCAGTCCGCCAGTTCCGGCCAGGGATTGTCCGGCAGGTTCACCAGCACCGTGCGTGTACCCGCCGCGCGGCCACAGTCCAGATCGAAACGATAGTCGCCGACCATCACCATGTCAGCCGGCTGCACCGCCCAGGCCTCGGCCAGTTTCAGCAGGCCGCCCGGATGCGGCTTGGGCGGCGCTTCATCACGCCCCAGCACGCTGTCCACCGGGAAGCAGTCCGCCACGCCGATGGCTTCCAGCGTCACATGGGCCAGTTCTCGCGCATTGCGGGTCAGGATGCCCAGTTGATAGCCACGCCCGGCCAGTTCCCGCACCAGTTCCACCGCCCCTTCCGCAGGTTTCGAGGCAATCGCCAGGTCGCGCTCGTGCTCCAGCAGCCAGGCATGCTTGGCCTGCGCTTCTTCGGCAGGCAAGGCGGCAAGGTGAGTGAGGATGTCGTCCTCCGGCGGAATGCCCAGCGCTTGGCGAATCGCGGCGAAGTCATGCACGGCCACGGTCAGGGTGCCGTCCATGTCGAACACCCAGTGGCGAATGTCCTTGAGGCTCATGCCCAGTCCTTGCGGTGACGGATCAGCCCTTCCTGGCAGGACGAGGCCACCAATTGCCCGGCGCGGTTGAAGATGCTGCCCCGGGAGAAACCGCGGCCATTGCCGGCCCAGGGGCTGTCCATCGCATACAGCAGCCACTCGTCCGCGCGCAGGTTGCCGTGGAACCACAGGGCGTGGTCGAGGCTGGCGATCTGCATGTCCTTGTGCCACACCGACTTGCCATGGGGCATCAGCGAAGTGGTCAGCAGGCCGAAATCGGAGGCGTAGGCCAGCATGTACTTATGCAACGCCTGGGAGTCCGGCAGGGTACCGTCGGCGCGGAACCAGGCGTACTTCACCGGGTCGCCGGGCTTGGGATTGAACGGGTCCTTCTCGGTGACCGGACGCACTTCGATTGGCTTGGCACACAACAGCTTGTCGCGGATGTGTTCCGGCAGCCGGTCGGCCACGGAGCGCGCCAGCTCGACTTCCGACGGCAGGTTTTCCGGGCCCACCACCTCGGGCATCTGGCCCTGATGCGCAAAGCCTTCCTCGTCGTACTGGAACGAGGCGCTGCAAGTGAAGATCGGATGGCCCTTCTGAATCGCAGTGACGCGCCGGGTGCTGAAGCTGCCGCCGTCACGCACGCGGTCTACCGAGTAGACCACCGGCATGCTGGCATCCCCCGGACGCAGGAAGTAGCCATGCAGGGAATGCACGTGGCGCGCTTCCTCGACCGTCTGGCTCGCCGCCGAAAGCGACTGGCCGAGTACCTGGCCGCCATAGAGCTGGCGGAAGCCCAGGTCCTGGCTACGACCGCGGAAGAGGTTTTCCTCGATCGCTTCCAGACTCAACAGATCGACCAGATCGTCCAACACATGGCTCATTCGAGATTCTCCAAAGCAAGGCCCAGGCGGCAAATGATACAGGGTTTGTCCAAATATTCGCGGGTTCAGCCGCGCAAGGTGGCCTGCCATTGGGCCCGGTCGATGCGGTACAGCACGTGGGGCCGCAGCGGGTGGCCGGGTTCGAGTTTCGGGTGCTCGAAGTCGCCGGCGGGGTCAGCCTGCATGCCGATGGCCTGCATGACCTTCTGCGAAGCGAGGTTCTCGCGGGTGGTGAACGACACCACTTCCTCCAGGCCGAGCTGGGCGAAGGCGCAGCGCAGGCAGGTCCAGGCCGCCTCGCTGGCGAAGCCCAGGCCCCAATGGCGACGGGCCAGGCGCCAGCTGATCTCCACAGCCGGGGTGAAAGCGGCGTCGAAGCCAACGTTGAGCAGGCCGGTCATGCCGATGAAGGCCCCGGTGTCCTTGCGCTCCAGCGCCCACAAGCCATAGCCGTACTCGGCGAAATGACCGCGGATCCTGCCGATCAGCGCGGCACTTTCCAGCCGGCTCAGGGGTGCGGGGAAATAGCGCATCACCTGCGGGTCGGCGCACAGCGCAGCGAATTCCTTGAGGTCGTCGTCCTGCCATTGGCGCAGCACCAGGCGCGCGCTTTCCAGCTCGAGAATCTGCGTCATCGATGGCTCCAGGGTCCATGGCCTCGCAGTCTACAGCGTAGGCAGGCAATGCTGGCTACGCCCGGCCCTCATCGGGCAAGATCACCCGGTACCCATCGCCGGACCCGCCATGCGCCTGCCTCTTGTTTACCACGATGACTACAGTCCGGAATTCCCCGCCGGGCACCGCTTCCCGATGGACAAGTTCCGCCTGCTGCACGACCACCTGATCGCCAGCGGCCTGACGACCGACGCGGAGCTGCATCGCCCGGACATCTGTCCCAACGACATCCTCGCCCTGGCCCATGATCGCGCCTATATCGAGCGCTACATGAACGGCGAACTGTCCCGCGAGGACCAGCGTCGCCTTGGCCTGCCCTGGAGCGAGGCGCTGGCCCGGCGCACCGTGCGCGCGGTGGGCGGTTCGCTGCTGGCCGCCGAACTGGCGCTGCAGCACGGCATCGCCTGCCACCTGGCCGGCGGCACCCACCATGCCCATTACGATCATCCGGCAGGCTTCTGCATCTTCAACGACCTGGCGGTGATCAGCCATTACCTGCTGGAAGCCGGAAGGGTGCACCGCGTGCTGATCTTCGATTGCGACGTGCACCAGGGCGACGGCACGGCGCGGATCCTCGAACACACCGCGGACGCGATCACCGTATCCCTGCACTGCGAACAGAACTTCCCGGTCCGCAAGGCCCGCAGCGACTGGGATATCCCACTGCACCGGGGCATGGGCGATAGCGAATACCTGAAGATCGTCGACGACGCCCTGAACTACCTGCTGCCGCTGTACCAGCCAGACCTGGTGCTGTACGACGCCGGGGTCGATGTGCACAAGGACGACGCCCTCGGCTATTTGCAACTGACCGATGCCGGCGTCGCCGCCCGTGATACCTGCGTACTGCGTCACTGCCTGGGCCGGGATATCCCGGTGGTCGGAGTGATCGGCGGCGGCTACAGCAAGGACCGCGAAGCCCTGGCCCGACGCCACGGCATCCTCCATCACAGCGCGCAACGGGTGCTGGATTACCCACAATGACTGTGGAACCGCTTGTGGATAACCTGCGGGAAAGCCGTTCCGCCCCCGTGAAACCGGGGCTGCGCGGCGCTTGATCGTTTTTTGTACAGTGCCCTGCCCGCCTCGCCTCGGGTAGAATGCGCGGCCTACTTATCCCCAGCCTGCCGCCACCATGACCGATTCCCGCACTACCGCCCCTGCCCACGTCGCCATTATCGGCGGCGGCCCCGCCGGCCTGATGGCGGCCGAAGTCCTGGCCCTGGCCGGGGTCCGGGTCGATCTGTACGACGCCATGCCTTCGGTGGGGCGCAAGTTCCTTCTGGCCGGGGTGGGCGGGATGAATATCACCCACTCCGAAGCGTACCCGGATTTCGTCTCCCGCTATGCCGAGCGCAGCGGCGAGATCGGCGCGTTGCTGCAGGGCTTCGATGCCGATGCCTTGCGGGAGTGGATCCATGGGTTGGGGATAACTACCTTCGTCGGTACGTCGGGTCGGGTTTTTCCCACCGACATGAAGGCCGCACCGCTATTGCGTGCCTGGCTCAAGCGCCTGCGCGACGCCGGAGTAGTTATCCACACGCGCCACCGCTGGCTCGGATGGAACGACGAAGGCGCGCTGCGGATTGGTTATCCACAGGGTGAACTGGCGATCCGGCCTGACGCCACGATCCTCGCCCTCGGCGGCGGCAGCTGGGCACGCCTGGGCTCGGACGGCGCCTGGCTACCCTGGCTGACCGAACGGGGCGTGGACATCGCCCCATTGCAGGCGGCCAACAGCGGCTTCGAAGTCGCGGCCTGGAGCGATCTGCTCAAGCAGAAATTCGCTGGCGCACCGTTGAAGAACATCGCCTTGAGCCTGCCGGGACAGGCACCGCGACTGGGCGAGTTCGTCCTGACCGAAGGCGGGGTGGAAGGCAGCCTGGTCTATGCCTGGTCGGCGCAGGTTCGCGAAACCATCAACCGTGACGGCCACGCGACGCTATTGCTGGACCTGCTGCCGAACAAGGCTATGGACAAGATTGCTGCTGCGTTGAGCAAGCCGCGTGGGTCGCGGTCGATGGCGAAACATCTTCACGGGCAACTGGGGCTAGACGGGGTGAAGGCCTCGCTGCTGCGCGAGCTGACCGGCCCGGAGGTATTCGCCGATCCGCGGAAGCTGGCGGCGGCGATCAAGGCCCTGCCCATCGTACTGGTGCGTGCGCGACCGCTGGATGAGGCGATCAGTACCGCTGGCGGGGTGCGCTTCGAGGCGATGGACGAAGGCTTGATGCTCAAGCGGGTGCCAGGGGTGTTCTGTGCCGGGGAGATGCTGGACTGGGAGGCGCCCACCGGGGGGTATCTGCTGACGGCTTGTTTTGCCAGTGGCAAGAGGGCCGGGTTGGCGGCGCTGGAGTGGCTTGGCAGGGATTGATGGGTTGCCTTCACTGGCCCTATCGCTGGCAAGCCAGCTCCCACAGGCTCACCACTGGCTTCAAGAGCGCCGCGGTACCTGTGGGAGCTGGCTTGCCAGCGATTAGGCCATTACAGGCGACAGAAGACCTCAGGGCTTGCGCTTTTTCGGCCCGGTATTGAACGACGGTACCTTGCGCACCGCCTTGGCCGGCGCCACCGGTGCGTCGCCACTGTCCATCCAGCGTCCCAGGCTGCCCTTGGCTCCGCCCGCCTTGGGCTTCTTCGGCTTTTTCGGCTTCTTCAGGATCTGCCCGCTGGCATCGGTCACCGGCACCCGATGATCCGGCTCGAAGCCCGGCTCGTCATGGCGCGGCAGGGTCTTGCGGGTCAGGGTCTCGATCGCCGAGAGCAACTGCACCTCGTCGGCACATACCAGGGAAATCGCTTCACCGGTATTTCCCGCCCGGCCAGTACGACCGATACGGTGGACATAGTCCTCGGCCACGATCGGCAGGTCGAAGTTGACCACCAGCGGCAAATCATCGATATCCAGCCCCCGCGCCGCCACGTCGGTGGCCACCAGGATCTGCACTTCCCGCGCCTTGAAGCTGTCCAGCGCACGCTGGCGGGTCGCTTGCGGACGGTCACCGTGGATGCCGTCGGCATTGATGCCCATGCCCAGCAGACGCTCGACCAACTGGTCCACGCCGTTGCGGGTCTTGGCGAACACCAGCACCTGGCTCCAGCGCTGCTTGCGCAGCAGATGGCAGAACAGTTCGGCCTTGCGCTTTTTATCCACAGTGACGATCCACTGCTTCACCGTGCTCGCCGTGACATTGCGCGGGCTGACTTCGACGCTCAGCGGATTGGCGAGCATCTGCCCGGCCATCAGGCGGATCTCGTCGGAGAAGGTGGCGGAGAACAGCAGGGTCTGGCGCTTGACCGGCAAGGCGGCGTAGATCGAACGCAGTTCCTCGGCAAAACCGAGGTCGAGCATGCGGTCGGCTTCGTCCAGCACCAGGGCCTGGAGCTGGTTGAACTTCACCGCGTTCTGGCGGAACAGGTCGAGCAGGCGGCCCGGGGTCGCCACCAGCAGGTCGATACCCTTGCGCAGCTTCATCATCTGCGGGTTGATGCTGACCCCGCCGTACACCGCGTAGGTGCGCAGCGGCAGGTGCTCGGCGTATTCGCGGATGTTCGCGTGAACCTGCTCGGCCAGTTCGCGGGTCGGCACCAGCACCAGGGCGCGCACCGAGTTGGCGGCGACCTGGGCGCCTTCGAGGGTCAGGCGCTGCAGCAGCGGCAAGGCGAAACCGGCAGTCTTGCCGGTGCCGGTCTGGGCTGCGGCCATCAGGTCGCGGCCGGCCAATACGGCCGGGATCGCCTGGGCCTGGACCGGCGTCGGGGTGTTGTAGTTCAGGCCGTCGAGGGCGCGCAGCAGCGGTTCGATCAGGCCGAGTTTGGCGAATGTCATGGAAATACCGTCAGGGGCTTCGTGCAATGGCGCGAAGTCTACCCTGTTCGGCGCCGGATCACCGAGTCCCGGACATCTCGCCCTCGACCACCGGCACCTGCGGCGTCTTGCGCCACTGCGGAATACCGATCAGCACCACGGCGCCGATGATCACCGCCATGGCCAGGCATTCCTCGGCGCCGATCTCTTCACCGGCGAACAGGATCCCCAGCAATACCGCCACCGCCGGGTTGACGTAGGCATAGCTGGTGGCAGCCGCCGGGCGCACATGCTTGAGCAGGTACATGTAGGCGCTGAAGGCGATGATCGAACCGAACACCACCAGGTAGGCCAGCGCGCCCCAGCCAGCGGCGCTGGGCATATGGGTCAGGCGCTCGCCGCTGAAGAAACTGCCGGCCAGCAGGACAACACCGCCCACCAGCATTTCCGCCGCACTGGCCATCGGCCCCTGAGGCAGCGGCAGGCTCTTGCTCCACACCGAACCGAAGGCCCAGGACGCAGCGGCAAACAGGATCAGCGCCGCGCCCATCGGGCTGGCCTGGAGGTTGGAGCCCAGGTTGAGCAAGGCGATACCGACCAGCCCCAGGAAGATCCCGGCCCATTCCAGACGGGTATTGCGATGGCCCCAGAACAGGCCGAAAAGCAAGGTGAACAGCGGCACGGTGGCGACCGCCAGCGCGGCCACACCCGAGGCGACCCCGGCATGCTCGGCCACCGTCACGCCGCCGTTGCCGCAACTGAGCAGGAGGAAACCGATTGCCCCTGCGGCCTTCCATTGCTGCCAGGTCGGCGCCGGCACCCCGCGCCAGCGCAGGAAGCCGTACATCACTCCGCCGGCAATGATGAAGCGCAATCCCGCCATCAGCATCGGCGGCCAGGACTCCACACCGATGCGAATGGCCAGGTAGGTGGAGCCCCAGACCAGGTACAGGGCGAGGAAGGCACCGATCAACATCCAGGGAGAACGACGGGAGGCAGGCATGGAAAGCTCGTATTCGAGTAGTTGTGGCGCTATTTTAAAAAGCTTCACCGGCAAAATTAAGTTTCAAAAAACGCTTATCAGGCACCTGGACTTTCGAAAAAACGGATCTACCAGGCCTTTTCCTTCTTTTTCACAAGATGCCCATGGACAAATACGATCGCATGCTTCTCGCCGCCCTTCTCGACAACGGCCGCGCCTCCTTCGCCCAGCTCGCACGCACGGTCAACCTGTCTGCGCCGGCAGTCGCGGAACGTGTGGCGAAACTCGAGGCCAGCGGAGTAATCACCGGCTACCAGGCGAAAGTGGACATGAGCAAGATCGGCCTGCCGATCCAGTGCGTGATCGAACTGCGCCTGGCCAGCCACGGCAACCAGCAGGCCTATGAGGCGCTGACGCAGATTCCCCAGCTCACCGAATGCCACCGGGTGACCGGTGATCCGTGCGTGATCATGCAGGCAGCGGTGGGCTCGATGCCGGAGCTGGAAGAGTTGATCAACCGGGTGGCGCAGTTCGGCTTCAGCAAGACTTCGATTATCCTCTCCAGCGCCGTGGAGCGGCGGGTGCCCCTGGCGCAGTTGGAGAAGAAGGCCTAGCGGTATCTGACCAGGGTTTCGCGGATCTTCGCGGCGGGGACTTTCTGCAGGCGGCACAGGAAGGCGTGGGACAGCTCCTGGATACCGTGGGTCTGGCGCAGTTCACCGACCAGGTGTTGCAGCAGGTTCGCGGCCATCTCGGCGTCGGCCATGGCCCGGTGCGCGGTGCCGGTGTCAGGCAGGCCCGCCCAGCGGGTCAGGGTACCGAGCTTGTGGTTCGGTGCCGCCGGCAGCAGGCGCCGCGACAACAGCAAGGAACAGGCGAAGGATTGGCTGCGGTTGCGGCCGATGCGACTCAGTTCGTAGTCCCAGAATTTCTGGTCGAAGGCCGCATTGTGCGCCAGCAATGGGGTGTCACCGACGAACTCGGCCACTTCGTTCATCACCCGGTCCACCGGTGGCGCGCTGCGCAGCATGGCGGTGGTGATGCCGGTCAGCCCGGCGACGAAGGCAGGCACCGGCACGCCGGCGTTCATCAGGCTCTGGTAGCGTTCGACGATGCATCCGCGCTCGAGCATCACCACTGCCACCTCGGTGGCGCGGCAGCCGGCGCCAGGGGTGATGCCGGTGGTTTCAAAGTCGATGACAGCGATACGTTCCACGAAAAAACCTCAGTGTTTAAGCAGCAGCGCGCCTTCGATGGGCACATAGCGGGACGCGGCGCGGATCAGCGAATGGGCGGTCAGGCCGGGGACGCCATAGGCCACCGCCTCGACGCCATGGCGCTGGATCACCCGCTCCAGGAGCAGGTCGAAATCACCGTCACCGGAAGCCAGCACCACCCGGTCGACCCGGGGCGCGGCGTCCACCACATCGAGGGTGATGCCCACGTCCCAGTCGCCCTTGGCCGAGCCGTCGGCACGCTGGATGTAGGGCTTGAGCTTCACGGTGAAACCGAGGTTGCGCAGGATCTGCTGGAACTGCTGCTGCTTGGCGTCGCCACGGTCGATGGCGTAGGCAATGGCCTCGACGATCTCGCCGTCACGGCTCACGTCCTTCCAGAAAGCGGCGTAGTTGAAATGGCAGCCATAGGCCTGGCGCACGGTGTAGTAGAGGTTCTGGACATCGACGAACAACGCGATTTTCTTCACTGAACCCCTCCTTCGAGACCGGGCCTTGGGTGGCAAAGGGAGGGAGTATGACATGCCGGGGGGCTTGCAGTGGATTCGAGGGCCTCATCGCTGGCAAGCCAGCTCCCACAGGTTCACCGCCGGCTTCAGGACCAGTGCAGTACCTGTGGATGCCACAAGCTCACCTCTGACCTCAAGAACAATGCTGTACCTGTGGGAGCTGGCTTGCCAGCGATGAGGCCCTCAAGCGCAATGAAGATTCTCAGACGTAGTCGTCGTCCGAGAAGAACCCGCCACCATCGTCGCCATAGCTGCCGCTGTCATCCGCCACATAGCGCTGGCTGTCATCATTCCAGCCGCCGCCCTGGTCATTGACCTGGGCCGGCTCTTCCTTGATGACCTCGACGATCTCCTCCGGCTGCGAGTTGTGATGGAACAGGCTGCTGATACCTTGCGCCAGCATCACGCCACCGGCCACGCCGGCGGCAGTCTGCAAGGCGCCGCCAAGGAAACTGCTGGCGCCACTGCGCGGGGGTGCGGCTTGGGGCGCAGGCGGTGCGCCCCAGTTGGATTGCGGCGCCACACCCGGGCCATCGCGCCAGCCACCACTACTTGGCGGTGCAGGCGCAGGAGCCGGCGCAGCCGCCGGGCGCGGGCTGGACGACCCGAACAGGCTCGACAGGAACCCGCCGCCGCCCTGTTGCTGCGGGGCTGGTGCGCTAGCGGCTGCCTTGGCCTGCGCCAGCTCGGCCTGGAGCTGGCGATTCTGCTCGTCCATGCGCTTGAGCGCCGCTTCCTGGACCAGGATCGCCTGGGCCATGTAGTAAGGCGCCGCCGCATGCTGCTGAACCAGACTGGCGATATGCGCCTGGGCCTGGGCATCGCGCGGAGCGCCTTCGGCCTCGGCCTGACGCAGCCTGGCGAACAGGCCTTCGATCAGGGTTTGCTCTTCGTGGTTCATGTGGCGACCTCTCTGTAATACGGGTTGCAGTGAAGATTGGGACAAGCATGGCGCTTTCAACCGCAGCCGCCCATGAAACTTTGTTCAGGTTCGGCCCCTGAGCTAAAGTGACGCCTGCTTTGGACTTCGAAATCGACCCATGAATCCGCTCACTGTTCTGCGCGACTCCCTGTACTTCTTCCGCCGCCACCTGGTCAGCATCGCTGCGCTGTGCCTGCCGCTGGTGATCCTCGAGGCGCTGTGCGTCCAGTTGCTCTACGGCCAACTGGGCAAGGATGCGTCGATGACCTACGGCCTGCTGGTCGGGCTGCTGTTCTACCCGTTGTACAGCGCTGCGCTGATCCTCTACCTCGATGCCCGCAGCGACGGCCACGAGCCGCTCAAGCGCAACCTGCTGGCCCGCGCCCTGCAATTGTGGCCGTCGTTCGCCCTGCTGGTGGCGCTCAGCTCGCTGCTGATCATGTTCGGCATCTCGCTGTTCATCCTCCCGGGCATCTGGGTGATGACCAACCTGGTGTTCGCCGAATACCTGCTGGTGCTGCGCGGCATGGCCCCGGTCGCGGCCATGCGCGAGAGCTTCCAGATGGTCCGTGGCAACTTCTGGCGCATCCTGATGTGCATGCTCGGCGTGATGGCGCCGCTGTACCTGTTCAACGGCATCACCCTGGGGCTGCTGCCCGAGGAAGTGAACCCGCTCCTGGAACTGCTGGTCAGTGTGATCAACAGCTTCCTGCAACTGTTCAGCACCGTGGTCCTGTTCCGCCTGTACATGCTGATCAGCGAGGCACCAGCGGCACGTTCCTGAACCCGGCGACTATGCTCAACCGTCTACCCTGACCCGTGCGAGCCCGATGACCCGACTACTGCGCAACGTCCTGCTGTCCTTGCTGTCGATCACCGTCCTGCTCTGGCTGCTGGCCTTCCAGGCAAGCTGGCGGGCGGAGCCACTGGAAGATCTGCCGGTCGCCTGCACCGCCCCCGGCCAGGCGCTGCTGGCGGGGCAACCGTTGAAGGTGATGACCTGGAACGTGCAGTACCTGGCGGGCAAGCGCTACGTGTTCTGGTACGACGAAGCCCGCGGCGACGATACCCGCCCCACCGGGGAAGACCTCGCCTTCAGCCTCGATGAAGTCGCCCGGGTCATCCGTGCCGAACAGCCGGATATCGTCCTGCTCCAGGAGCTGGACAAGGGCGCCAAGGCCAGCGACTACCAGGACCAGCTTGCCCTCCTGCGCGAACGCCTCGCCGATCTGTATCCCTGTGCCGTGCAGGCCTACGACTGGAAGGCCGAATTCGCGCCGGAGGTGCACATCGCCGGAAGTGTCGGGCGAACCTTGGCGACCTTGAGCCGTTATCCGATACAGCGTGCGCAGCGGGTGCAATTGCCGATGGCCCAGGACAATGTCCTTAGCCGCCTGCTCAAGCCGCAACCGGCGGTGCTGGTAAGTTACCTGCCGATGGGCGACGGGCAACTGGCGGTGCTCAACACCCGGCTGTCGAAGCACGAAGCCGGCAGCGATGTACAACTGCGCCAGGTTCAGACGCTGGAGAAGCTGGTCGATCAGTTCGAACGCCAGGGCACGCCGTGGCTGTTGGGCGGGGATTTCAACCTGCTGCCACTGGGGCAGCATCGCCGGCTCAAGCCCGAGCAACAGCCGCTGTATTCCGCTGATAGCGAACTGCACCTGTTGTGGGACAAGTACCCGATGATTCCGGCGAATGCCGAAGCGACGGGGGCGGATCGGGAGAAGTGGCTGACGCATTTCCCCAATGACCCGCGGCTGGAAGGGCCGGACCGGACGCTGGATTACCTGTTCCATAGTCCGAAACTGCGGCGGTTGGAGGCTGGGGTGTTGCAGCAGGATACCCTGGAGATCTCTGATCATCTGCCGGTGAGTGCCCGGCTTTTATTGCCTATTCCTCCTCAATCCTGATTTTCGAGCCCTATCGCTGGCAAGCCAGCTCCCACAGGTTCTGTGGGAGCTGGCTTGCCAGCGATGAGGCCCGAAAGAACAACCTCGATTTCAGATCAGTACTGCTGCCCCGGCACCCAACTGGTTCCGGCCAGCGGTACCCGGGCCATCGCCGCCGCTTCCACGGTCAGCGCCACCAGGTCTTCAGGATCGAGGTTGTGCAGGTGCGACTTGCCACAGGCCCGGGCCATGGTCTGCGCTTCCAGCACCAGCACCCGCAGGTAGTTGGCCAGGCGCCGTCCCGCCTCCACCGGATCGAGACGCTTGGACAGCTCCGGATCCTGGGTGGTGATGCCCGCCGGGTCACGTCCGTTCTGCCAGTCGTCGTAGTAACCCGCCGCCGAACCGATCTTTTTCAATTCCTCGTCCAGGCGCGGATGGTTATCGCCCAGCGCCACCAGTGCCGCGGTACCGATGGCCACCGCATCGGCGCCAAGGGCCATGGCCTTGGCCACGTCCGCACCATTGCGGATACCGCCGGAAACGATCAGCTGGACCTTACGGTGCATGCCCATTTCCTGCAGCGCCTGCACCGCTTGCGGAATGGCCGGCAGGATCGGAATGCCGACATGCTCGATGAACACTTCCTGGGTCGCCGCGGTACCACCTTGCATGCCATCGAGCACGATCACATCGGCCCCGGCCTTCACCGCCAGCTTGACGTCGTAGTACGGGCGGCTGGCGCCGATCTTGACGTAGATCGGCTTTTCCCAATCGGTGATTTCGCGCAGTTCGGCGATCTTGATCGCCAGGTCGTCCGGGCCGGTCCAGTCCGGGTGACGGCAGGCGCTGCGCTGGTCCACGCCGATCGGCAGGGTGCGCATGCCGGCCACGCGCTCGGTGACCTTCATGCCCAGCAGCATGCCGCCGCCGCCCGGCTTGGCGCCCTGGCCGAGTACGATCTCGATGGCATCGGCCTTGCGCAGGTCATCCGGATTCATGCCGTAGCGCGACGGCAGGTACTGGTACACCAGATGCTGCGACTGGCCACGCTCCTCCGGGGTCATGCCGCCGTCGCCGGTGGTGGTGCTGGTACCGGCGATGCTGGCGCCACGACCCAGGGCTTCCTTGGCGTTGGCCGACAGCGCGCCGAAGCTCATGCCGGCGATGGTCACCGGAATCTTCAGGTGGATCGGCTTCTTCGCGAAGCGGGTGCCGAGCACTACGTCGGTACCGCATTTCTCGCGATAGCCTTCCAGCGGGTAACGGGACACCGAGGCGCCGAGCAGCAGCAGGTCGTCGAAGTGCGGCAGCTTGCGCTTGGTGCCGCCACCGCGGATGTCATAGATGCCGGTTTCGGCGGCGCGCTGGATTTCCTGGATGGTCAGGCGATCGAAGGTGGCCGATTCGCGCAGCACGGGAGTGTTCTTTTCGCTCATGTGAATGTCCTCGCCGCGGATCAGTACGCGGATGCGTTATCGACTTTGAAGTTGTACAGCTGGCGGGCCGAGCCGTAGCGCTTGAAGCTGGCCGGGTCTTCGGGGAAGCCGGCGCGGTTGAGCAGTTCGGCCAGTTCGGCCAGGTGCTCGGCGCGCATTTCCTTCTCGATGCAGTCCGAGCCCAGCGACTTGACCTCGCCCTTGACGTAGATGCGGGTCTCGTACAGCGAGTCGCCCAGGGCGTCGCCGGCATCGCCGCACACCACAAGGCGCCCGGCCTGGGCCATGAAGCAGCTCATATGGCCGATGCTGCCACCGACCACGATGTCCACGCCTTTCATGGAAATCCCGCAGCGGGCGCCGGCATCGCCTTCGATCACCAGCAGCCCGCCATGGGCGGTGGCGCCGGCAGCCTGGGACGCGCTGCCCTTGACCCGCACCGAGCCGGACATCATGTTTTCCGCGACGCCCACGCCAACGTTGCCGTGCACGGTGATACTGGCCTTCTGGTTCATCCCGGCGCAGTAGTAACCGGCATGCCCCTGGATATCGATGCTGACGGCCTGGTTCAGGCCGACCGCCAGGTTGTGCTTGCCGTCCGGGTGGGTCACAACCCACTCGCGGTCCTGCACCTCGCCGTGCAAGGTCTGGTTCAGTTCACGCACCGAGGCGCTGGACAGGTCGATGGTTTTCATATGGATGCTCCTCAGGCACGTTCCCAGATGTACATGGTGGCGGGTTCGGGTTCCCACACTTTGGCTTTGTCGATGCCCGGCAGGCTGGCCAGGGCCTGGTACTCGGAGGCCATGGCGACGTAGTCGTCGGTTTCGGCGAGGATCGCCGGCTTGCAGGCGATCGGGTCGCGGATCACGGCAAAGCCGTTGCGGGTGCCGATGGCGAAGGTGAAAAAGCCGTCGAGGTCTTCGAGGGACTTGTCCAGGGCTTCCTTGAGGCTGTCGCCCTGGCGCAGGCGCCAGGTCAGGTAGCCGGCGGCGACCTCGGTATCGTTGTCGGTTTCGAAGGTGATGCCTTCACGCTTGAGCTCCTGGCGCAGGCGGAAGTGGTTGGAGAGCGAGCCGTTGTGCACCAGGCACAGGTCGGCGCCGGTGGAGAACGGATGGCTGCCTTCCATGGTCACCGCGCTTTCGGTGGCCATGCGGGTGTGACCGATAATGTGGCTGCCCTTCATGCCCGCCAGGCCGAAGCGCTCGGAGATTTCCCGCGGCAGGCCCATGCCCTTGAGGATCTCGATGCTCTGGCCGGCGCTCATGATGCGTACGTCGGGGGCCAGTTCGGCGAGTGCGGCGCGTACCGGCTCCTCGGCGCTGTGGACCTTGAGCACGGCGGCACTGGCATTCTGGAACCAGTCCAGCGAGCAGCCGAGACGGCCTTCCAGTTCGCCCATCAGGGCCTTCCAGTCGAAGCTGGTATCAGCGGCCTGCAGGGTCAGCTTGACCCAGCCATCGGCCACTTCATCGCCATAGATGGCGAAGCCGGCGCTGTCCGGACCGCGATCGGTCATGGCTTCGAGCATCGGTTCGAACAGTTTGCCGAGCTGGCCTTCGAGCTCGGGCTTCTTCAGGTACAGACCTACGATTCCGCACATGGCGTTGTCTCCTTGGGGCAGATGAATCGGGAATTCGGTGATCAGAAAAATTCGGTGTAGCGCTGGATCTCCCAATCGGAGACATGCCGGCTGTACTCCACCCATTCCATGCGCTTCTGGCGGATGAACTCGTCGACGATCTCGGCGCCCAGCACCTCGCGGAACAGCGGGTTGGCGGCCAGGGCGTCGGTGGCTTCCTTGAGCGATTGCGGCAGGGTCTTGATGCCGCGGGCAGCGATTTCCTCGAGGCTGAGGGAGTAGAGGTTCTCGTTGCAGACGAAGTCCGGCTCAAGCTGGCGCTCGATGCCATCGAGGCCGGCGGCGATGATCGCGGCGGTCACCAGGTACGGGTTGCAGCCGGCATCCGGCAGGCGGAACTCGAGGCGGCCATAAGGCACGCGGACCATGGCCGAGCGGTTGTTGGCGCCGAAGGCGACGAAGGCCGGGGCCCAGGTCGAGCCGGACAGCGAGCGGCCGACGACCAGGCGCTTGTAGGAGTTCACGGTCGGCGCAGCGAAGGCACACAGGGCCGGGCCGTGGGCCAGCAGGCCAGCGGCGAAGTGGTAGGCCAGCTTAGACAGGCCCATGCCGCTCGGGTCGCTGGCGTCATGGAACAGGTTCTTGTTGCTGGCGCTGGCGATCGACAGGTGGAAGTGCATGCCGTTGCCGGCGCGCTTGGGGTCGGGCTTGGGCATGAACGAGCAGATCATGCCCATGTCATTGGCGATCTCGCCGGCGGCCATGCGGAAGAAGGTGAAGCGGTCAGCCGATTCCATGGCGTCGCTGTAGGTGTAGTTGATCTCGAACTGGCCGTTGGCGTCCTCGTGGTCGATCTGGTAGATGTCGAAGCCCACCGGTTGCAGGGCTTCGGTCAGGCGTTCGAGGAATTCGCGGGAACGGGACAGCCCTTTGTAGTCGTAGCAGGGCTTGTCGAGGTTATCGGAGGCGTCCACCAGTTGCAGCTTGCCGCCGGCATCGCGGCGGAACAGGCTGAATTCGGGTTCCAGGCCGGTGTTCAGGGTCCAGCCCTTGGCTTTCAGGCGCTCGACCTGCTGTTGCAGGACATAGCGGGTGTCATACGGCCAGGGCTCGCCGTTGACATGGCCGATGCAGACGATGCGCCCGTAGCCTGGCTGCCAGGGCACCGGAATCAGGGTGGAGAGATCGCCACGGGCCATGAAGTCCGGGCCGTGGGGTTCCATGCCCATGCCGCAGATGGCGAAACCGGCAAAGCCGGCGCCATCCTCGGCGACCGCCTTGAGGCCGGTGACCGGGACGGACTTGGTCTTCGCGGCGCCATGGATATCGACGAACTGGGCCAGCACGTACTTGATGCCGTGCTGTTCGATGATGCGCTGCGTTTCAACTGGCAACATGGGTCTTCACTCCTGAAAAGGGCAAGGCGGTCGAATAAGGCAGGAGAACAAGGTTCGGGTGAGGCTGATTCCAGAAAGGAAATTTAGTTTCCCCACAGGAATGCAAGGCGCTTGCCAGTTTTCAAGACACAGGAAGAAATGGCCCCGGCGTTGCACCGGCCTGCTGTTTATATGGGAAACTCTCTTTCATCCAAGGAAAGTCCCGACCCTGACTCACGCCAGGTCGGGATTTTTTGCACTTTCTCAGTGCGAAATTAATTTTCCTGAACCGAAAACAAGCAGGATCGACCGACCGTGACCACCGAGAACCCACCCCGCCTTCGCCTGGAGCAGTACCTGGGCATGCAGATACGTCGCGAGCGCCAGGCGCAGGAACTGAAGCTGGCGGATGTCGCGCGCATCGCCGGAATCAGCCAGGGCATGCTGAGCAAGATCGAGAACGCCCAGGTGTCCACCAGCCTGGATATCCTCAGCCGCCTGTGCGACGTGCTGGGCATGCCCATGTCCAAGCTGTTCAGCCAGTACGACCAGCCCGATGGCAGCGCAATCCTGGTCAAGAGCGGCGAGGGCCTGGAAGTGGTAAGGCGCGGGACCGAGAAAGGCCATACCTATCACCTGCTCAACCACACCCGCGGGCCGAAAAAGAACTTCGAGGCGTACATGGTGACCATGGACGATGCGAGTGAGGAGTTCCCCACCTTCGCCCACCCGGGCACCGAGTTCCTGCATCTGCTGGAGGGCGAACTGGTGTACCGGCATGGCAACCAGCTGTACCCCATGCAGGCCGGCGACAGCCTGACCTTCGACGGCGATGTGCCCCATGGGCCGGAGAAACTGGTGCAGGTGCCGATCAGGTTGTTGTCGATCATGAACTATGGGAATGACTGAAGTTCTCTAGTGCTCTTCAGGGCCTCATCGCTGGCAACCCAGCTCCCACAGGCTGCTCGGATCCCTGTGGGAGCTGGCTTGCCAGCGATAGGGCCCTGAGCCCCACCACAAACATCCCCTGCCCTTCAGTTTCCTGCCAAGATAAAAATTTTCCCCACAGGCTAGACCTGCACCTTCCTTTCGCCTATAAAAGCGCAAAAGGAATATTTTATTCCCACGAATAAATAATTTTCACCGATCAAATACCGCTTCACCGCTGAAATTTCCGCCTTGCGACCGCTGCCGCCACTTCATCCGAGGACCCGAAATGCATCACGCCACCAGCCACTACATCCTCAAGATCAGCTGTCCGGCCACCTCCGGCATCGTCGCGGCGGTCACCACCTACCTGGCGGAAAAAGGCTGCTACATCAGCGAGATGTCGCAGTTCGACGACGACACCAGCGGGCGCTTTTTCATGCGCGCGGTGTTCCGTTTCAACGACAACTACGAAGGCGACATCGACGAGGTCGAGCAAGGCTTCGATGCCGTGGCCAGGCGCCTGGACATGGAGTGGAGCCTGCACGGCAGCAACCAGCCGATGCGCGTGCTGCTGATGGTGAGCAAATACGATCATTGCCTGGCCGACCTGCTCTACCGCCACCACAAGGGCGAGATGGACATGCAGATCACCGCCATCGTCTCCAACCATCTCGACCTGCGCCCCATGGCCGAGCGCGAGGGCATCCGCTTCATCTACCTCCCGGTGACCAAGGACACCAAGTCCCGCCAGGAATCGGCCCTGCTGCAGATCATCGAGGAAACCGGGACCGAGCTGGTGGTACTGGCCCGCTACATGCAGATCCTCTCCGACGACCTCTGCAAACAGCTTGCCGGCCGCGCCATCAACATCCACCACTCGTTCCTGCCCGGCTTCAAGGGCGCCAAGCCGTACCACCAGGCCTATGCCCGCGGGGTCAAGCTGATCGGCGCCACCGCCCACTACGTCACCTCCGATCTCGACGAAGGGCCGATCATCGAGCAGGAAGTGCAACGCGTGGACCACGCCTACCTCGCCGACGACCTGGTGAGTGTCGGCCGCGATACAGAAACAGTGGCCCTGTCCAAGGCGGTGAAATACCACCTCGAGCACCGGGTCTTCCTCAATGGCGACCGTACGGTGATCTTCCGGTGAATACTCCAGCCCCCATCAAGCTGATCGACGGCAAGGCCGCCGCTGCCCGCGTGATCGCGGAAGTGAAGACGCAGGTCGCGGCCATGAAGAACCAGGGCATCGCCCCCGCACTGACGGTGATCCTCGTCGGCCAGGACCCGGCCAGCCAGGTCTACGTGCGCAACAAGGTGCTGCGCGCCGAGGAATGCGGCATTCGCTCCGAGGAGCACCGGCTGCCGGCCGACACCAGCGAGGCCACCCTGCTCGCCCTGATCGGCGAGCTGAATGCCGACGCCAGCGTCCATGGCATCCTTGTGCAACTGCCGCTGCCGGCCCATATCGATGAAACCCGGGTGCTCCAGGCCATCGACCCGCTCAAGGACGTCGATGGCTTCCACGCCGAGAACGTCGGTGGCCTCAGCCAGGGCCGCGACGTACTCACCCCCTGCACGCCCGCCGGCTGCATGCGCCTGCTGGAGGACAGCATGGGCGACCTCAGCGGCAAGCACGCCGTGGTCATCGGCCGCTCCAACATCGTCGGCAAGCCCATGGCCGCCCTGCTGCTCAAGGCCCATTGCACGGTGACCGTGGTGCATTCGCGCAGCGCCAATCTGAAGGAGCTGTGCCGCCAGGCGGATATCGTCGTCGCCGCCGTCGGCCGCCCGCGCCTGGTCGATGCCGACTGGCTCAAGCCCGGCGCGGTGGTGATCGATGTCGGCATCAACCGCATCACCGAGGGCGAGCGCTCGCGCTTGGTCGGCGACGTGGACTTCGACAGCGCCCTGCCCAAGGTCGCGGCCATCACCCCGGTACCCGGCGGCGTAGGCCCGATGACCATTGCCTTCCTGATGAAAAACACCCTGACCGCCGCGCGCCTGCAGCAGGAGGCACCATGCCCTTCAATCTCCTGAAATACGGCCTGAGCTCCGAGTACCCGGCGGAGGTCGACCTGCCGCCGCCAACCGAGCTGAAGTCTTCCTACGACGTGGTGATCATCGGCGGCGGCGGCCATGGCCTGGCCATCGCCTATTACCTGGCGAAGTACCACGGCATCACCAATGTCGCGGTGCTGGAGAAGTCCTACCTGGGTGGCGGCAACACAGCGCGCAACACGGCGGTGATCCGCTCCAACTACCTGACCAGCGAAGGCGTGCGCTTCTATATCGAGTCGGTGCGGCTGTTCCAGGAGCTGTCCAACGAGTTCGACTTCAACATCATGTATTCCGAGCGCGGCCAACTGACTCTCGCCCACACCGACGCCACGGTGCGCGCCTTCCGCCAGCGTGCGGAAGTGAACAAGCACTTCGGCGGGCGTACCGAGATGATCGACCGCCAGCAGATCCGCGAACTGGTTCCCACCCTGAACCTCGACCCGGGCCATATCCCGGTGCTCGCCGGCCTCTGGCATATCGACGGCGCCACCGCCCGCCACGACGCCGTGGCCTGGGGCTACGCCAAGCAGGCCGCCAAGCGCGGCGTGGAAATCCACCAGCTCACCGAAGTCCAGGACCTGGTCATCGAGAACGGTCGCATCACCGCCGTGAAGACCAACCGCGGCACGGTGAAATGCGGCTGCGCGGTGCAGGCCATTGCCGGCGCCAGCTCGCTGATGCTGAAGAAAGCCGGGATCCGCGCGCCGATCCACACCTACCCGTTGCAGGCCATGGTCACCCAGCCGTTCAAGCCGTTCCTCGATCCGCTGGTGAGTTCCTCCGCCCTGCACTGCTACGTGCAGCAGACCAGCCGTGGCGAGATCGTCTTCGGCGGTGGCTCCGACCCATACCCGCTGTACAACACCCGCTCGACCCTGGACCTCAAGGAAAGCCTGCTGGCCCACGCCATCGAGATGTTCCCGTTCATGGCCAACGCCAGGCTGATGCGCCAGTGGGCCGGGATCACCGACATGACCCCGGACTACAGCCCGATCATGGGCCTGTCGCCAGTGAAGAACTACTACCTCGACGCCGGCTGGGGCACCTGGGGCTTCAAGTCCACGCCGATCTGCGGCAAGACCATGGCCGAACTGGTGGCCAGCGGCGGCCGCGTGCCGGAGCTGATCAAGCCGTTCGCCCTGGAGCGCTTCAGCACCTTCCAGCAAGTCAACGAAATGGGCGCCACCGCGGCCAGCCACTAAGGGGAATCCCATGAAGATCATGAATTGCCCGCTCAACGGGCCAAGAAACATCAGCGAGTTCACCTACGGCGGCGAATTCAAGGTGATGCCCGACCCGGCCACGTGCAGCGACGCCGAGTGGGCCGACTACGTGTTCAACAGCGACAACGAGGCCGGGGTGGTGCGCGAGTGGTGGATGCACAACGCCTCCAGCTACTGGTTCCTCGCCGAGCGCCACACGGTCACGGACCAGATCATACGCACCTTCGACGCGAAGGAAGTGTTCAACCAGCGGGTCGAGTTCAAGGCCCATGAGGAGGGCGTCGCATGAGCCGCCTGGCCGCCCCGATGGGCCTGCTGATCGACCGCGATCAGCCCCTGCGTTTCAGTTTCGATGGCACCGACTACCAGGGTTTCGCCGGCGACAGCATCGCCAGTGCCCTGCTTGCCAATGGCCGCTGGTTGCTGTCGCGTTCGTTCAAGTACCACCGCCCGCGCGGCCCGCTGACCATGGCCGGGCAGGATGCCAACACCCTGGTGCAACTGCCGGACGAACCCAACGTGCTGGCCGATGCCCAAGGCCTGGCGGCCGGGATGACCGTCACCGGACAGAACTTCAACGGCTCGCTGGACAGCGACCGCGACGCGTACCTCGGCAAGTTCTCGCGCTTCATGCCGGTGGGCTTCTACTACCGTTCGTTCTTCAAGCCCAAGGGCATGTGGAAGATCTGGGAACCGCTGATTCGCAAGAAGGCGGGGCTCGGCGTGCTGGACTTGAACTTCAAGCCGCAGTACTACGACAAGGCTTATCTCTTCGTTGACGTGGCCGTGGTCGGCGCGGGCCCGGCGGGCCTCAGCGCTTCACTCACCGCGGCCAACGCCGGCGCCCGGGTGCTGCTGATCGAACAGCAGCCGGTGCTCGGCGGCTCGCTGACCTACGCCCGCTTCGACGCCGAAGGCCGGCGCGCCGACGCCCTGCGCCACGAACTGCTCGCCGCCGTGCAAGGCCACGCCAATATCCAGGTACTGACCCAGGCCACCTGCAATGCCTGGTTCACCGACAACTACCTGCCGGTGATCCAGGGCAAGCGCATGTACAAGGTACGGGCGAAGCAATGCATCGTCGCCGCAGGCTCCTTCGACCAGCCGGTGGTGTTCCGCAACAACGACCTGCCGGGTGTGATGCTCGCCAGTGCGGCGCAGCGCCTGATGAAGCTGTATGCGGTCAAGCCGGGCAAATGCGCCGTGGTGCTGACCGGCAACGATGACGGTTACCTCGCCGCGCTCGATCTGGCCGACCAGGGTGTGCAGGTGGCAGCGCTGGTGGACATGCGGGTGCAGCCAGCCGATGCGGCATTGAAAGTGGCACTGGAGAAACGCGGGATTGCGCTGCACCTGGGCAGCACGGTGTACGAGGCGCTGCACGAGAAAGGCATGCGCCACGTCAGTGGCGTGGAGATTCGCCGCATCACGGCCCAAGGCCAGGTGGCCGGGCAGGGCCTGACGCTCGCCTGCGACCTGCTGTGCATGTCGGCAGGCTACATGCCGGTGTACCAGTTGTTGTGCCAGGCCGGCGGCAAGCTGGCGTACGACGAGCATCGCGCCGAATTCGCCATCACCGGCCTGCCGGATGGCCTCAGCGTCGCCGGCTCGGTGAACGGCCGGCACCAACTGGACAACGTGCTGCTCGATGGCAGCCGGGTCGCGGCTGCCGCCGTGCAGGCACTGGGGCTGGAACCGGGCGTGGGCAGCGCCGAGTTCACCGGCGAGGCGCGGGTCAACTTCGAATGGCCGATCTTCGCTCACCCCAAAGGCAAGGACTTCGTCGACTTCGACGAGGACCTGCAAGTGCGCGATATCGTCAACGCCACGCGCCATGGCTATCGCGACGTGCAGTTGGTCAAGCGCTTCTCCACGGTGGGAATGGGCCCCTCGCAAGGCCGTCACTCGGCGCTGCCAACGGCACGCCTGGTGGCCCAGGCGACCCAGCGCAGCATCAGCGAGACCGGCGTGACCACGGCGCGTCCGCCGTTCGAAGCGGAGAAGCTGGCCCATGTGGCCGGTCGCGCCTTCGACCCGTATCGCCATACGGCCATGCACAGCCGCCATGTGGCCGCAGGTGCCAAGCTGATGCCTGCCGGTATCTGGCAGCGTCCCGCCTACTACGGCAAGGCGGATGAGCGCGAGCGCTGCATGCAGGAAGAAGTCCGGCATGTACGGGAGAAGGTCGGTCTGATCGACGTCTCGACCCTGGGCGGCCTGGACGTGCGCGGCCCGGATGCCGCCGAACTGCTGGAGCGCATGTACACCATGCCGTTCAACAAGCAACCGGTCGGCCGGACCCGCTACGGGCTGATGACCAACGAGCATGGCGTGGTGATCGACGATGGTGTGGTTGCACGCCTGTCCGAGCGGCATTTCTACGTGACCGCCACCACCAGCGGCGTCGACCGCATCTACCAGCAGATGCTCAAGTGGAATGCGCAATGGCGCCTGGACGTGGATATCGCCAACGTCACCGCGGCGCTGGCAGCGGTGAACGTGGCCGGGCCTTTGTCGCGCAAGGTGATGGAAAAGATCTGCAGCGATGTGGACCTCTCGGCCGAAGGCTTCCCTTACCTCGGCGTGCGTACCGGCAGCGTTTCGGGAATTCCGGCACGCTTGATGCGGGTCGGCTTCGTCGGTGAACTGGGCTACGAAATCCACGTGCCGGCCCGACATGGCGGCAAGCTCTGGGATGTGCTGATGGAGGCCGGCGCCGAGTTCGGGATCCGTCCGTTCGGCGTGGAAAGCCAGCGCTTGCTGCGCCTGGAGAAGGGACACGTGATCATCAGCCAGGACACCGACGGCATGACCCATCCCGGCGAAATCGACATGCAGTGGGCGATCGGGCGCAAGAAGCCGTTCTTCGTCGGCAAGCGCTCCATCGAGATCCTCGAGCGCCAGCCGCTCAAGCGCAAGCTGGTGGGCTTCACCTTGCCCAAGGGCAGCTCGCAACCGCTCGAGGGGCACCTGGTACTCAAGGGCGCGGATATCAGCGGCAACGTCACCTCCTGCGAGTACTCCACCACACTCGGGCAGATCATCGGGCTAGCCTACGCCGGGGCCGACCAGGCCGAGCCGGGGATGCGCATTCCGATCCGTGTGGAAGGTGGCGAAATCGTCCAGGCCACCGTGGTGAAACTGCCGTTCTTCGATCCCGACAACCAGCGCCAGGAGCTCTGAGCCATGACCAGTCTCAATCCTATCGAGCGCTGTGCGCTCATCGACCTGACCGATCTGCCACGGGTGGGTTTCCGTGGCCTGGATGCCGCGCAATGGCTGACGGCACGCGGCTATTCCTTGCCGGAGGCGCCCAACCGGGCGGTGCTGTGCGGCGATGGAACCCTGGTGGCGCGGCTGTCGCATACCGAATATTTCCTGCTGGGCAGCCTGGCGGACCGAGGGCAACGGCTTGCCTCGGAAGAAGCGGGCTGGGTGCTGGGCGAGGAACGCAACTACCTGCTGCCACGGCAGGACAGCCATGCCTGGTTGCAGTTGTCCGGAAAGCATGTGGCCGAGGTGATGGCGAAGATCTGCGGCGTGGACCTGCGTGCCGAGGCGTTCCCGGTGGGGAGCGTGGCGCAGACCTCGGTGGCGCGCTTGAATGTCATCGTGATCAACGCCGGGAGCGCGGAATTGGCGAAGTTCCATCTGCTCTGTGACCGGGCTTCGCTGGAGTATTTCCAGGGTGCGGTGCTGGATGCCATGGGGGAGTTTGGTGGGGTGCCGGTGGCTCTGGAGAACTTGCTCAACTGATTTGTTGTTGCTGATGGCCTCATCGCTGGCAAGCCAGCTCCCACAGGGTGGGGGCTTGCCAGCGATGAAGCCCGCCCAGTCGCCAAAGGACCCGAATCCATGACCGCCATCGAACCCCTGGACTACCGAGTCCCCGCCCTGCAGCGCGGCCTTACCATCCTCGGCATGTTCAACGCCCGCCAGCGCAGCCTGAGCATGCAGGACATGGCCGAACGCCTTGCAATCAGCCCTTCCGCCGTGTATCGCATCGTGCAGACGCTGGTGGACATGGGCTACCTGCGCAAGGCCGGGCGCAGCGATTTCGAGCTGGGCAGCCGGGTCATCTCCGACGGCTTCGCCTACCTCGCCAGCCGCGACATCGTCGAAGTGGCGATGCCCTGGCTCAATGACCTGCGCGACCGCACCTCGCTGTCGTGTCACCTGAGCATTCGCGAGCAGACCGACAGCCTCTACGTTTATCGCTCCTTTGCGCCGCAGCGGCTGACCGTCAACATCCCCATCGGCACGCGCCTGCCCTGTCACGGCACAGCCTTGGGCCGGGTATTGCTGACCGGGCTGACCGAGGGCGCGCTGAGCCAGCTGTACCAGCATGTGCGACTGGATGATTACCCGCCCCCGGCACCACGCACACTGCCGGAGTTGCAGCAACTGATTGCCGAGGACCGGGCCCGGGGATGGGTGCTGCATCGGTCGGATTACTCGACGGCCATCGCTGCCGGGGTTCGCGATCATAGCGGCGCGATCACCGCAGCGATCAACCTGTCGGGGCCGGATGCAGTGATGGACACGGTGGTGGCGCAGGAGGCTTTTCTGCAGGCGCTGCTGGCGGCGAGCCGGGAGATTTCGGCGGCCTTGGGTTATCGGGACTGAGGAGGGGGTCCGATATCCGCCGCAAAACACTGTGGGAGCTAGCTTGCCAGCGATGAGACCCGAAAGAGCACCGTCACTCCTATTGGCATACCAGCAACCACTCTTTGCGCCACTGCAATGTTCTTTCCCCCCTCACCCCGCTAGCCTAGGCCGCAAACACGGACCCACCGGCAGGTATCGCCACCTCACCCATTCGCGATTCGCGCGTGCAGCCCTATAAAAAATACAAGGGACACTCATGACCAAGCAGCATCACACCTCCACGGCCGGTGGCGACGATCAACTTCGCCGCGTGCTCGGCCTTCCGGCGCTGGTTTTCTTCGGGCTCGTCTACATGGTCCCGCTGACCATCTTCACCACCTACGGCATCGTTACCGAGACCACCGGCGGCCGCACCGCCGCAGCCTACCTGGTGACACTCGCGGCGATGCTGTTCACCGCGGCGTCCTACGGGATCATGGTCAAGCGCTACCCGGTGGCCGGCTCGGCCTATTCCTATACCAACATCGCCTTCGGCGCGAATGTCGGCTTCCTCGCCGGCTGGTCGCTGCTGCTGGACTACCTGTTCATCCCGATGATCAATTACCTGTTGATCGGGCTGTTCCTGAACATCGCCTTCCCCGCCGTGCCGGCCTGGGTGTTCGTGCTGGTTTCGATCGGCCTGGTGACGGTGCTCAACGTGATCGGCATCCGCTCGGTCGCCAAGGCCAGCAACCTGATCGTCGGGGCCCAGGTGATCTTCATCGCGGTGTTCATCACGCTGTCGTGCAAGTCGCTGGGCGGTGCTGCGGTGGACTGGCTGGCGCCGCTCGCCGGCGATGGCAGCCAGCCGGGCTTCGATCCGTTGATGGCCGGCGCTGCAGTCCTGTGCCTGTCGTTCCTCGGGTTCGACGCGGTGTCCACCCTGGCCGAGGAAACCCGCGACGCTCGCCGTGATGTGCCACGGGCGATCATGCTGACCACCCTGGTCGCCGGCGCCCTGTTCACCCTGCTCGCCTACCTCAGCCAACTGGCGATCCCCGGTAGCCACTTCACCAATACCGACACTGCGGCCAGCGAGGTAATGCTGCAGATCGGCGGCCAGTTCCTCGCCAACTTCTTCACCGCCGCCTTCGTCGCCGGCAGCCTCGGCTCGGCGCTGGCCTCGCAGGCAGCGGTATCGCGGATCATCTACAGCATGGGCCGCGACCGGCTGCTGCCCGAACGCCTGTTCGGCACCCTGTCGCCGCGCTTCGGTACCCCGGTCAACGCCACGCTGCTGGTGTCGGTGGTCTCGCTGGTAGCGCTGGTAATCAGCCTCGAAACCCTGGCCTCGCTGATCAGCTTCGGCGCCCTGGTGGCGTTCTCGGCCGTGAACATGGCGGTGCTGCGCACCCATCTGCTGGCCAAGGGGCAAGCGAAGAACCTGCTGCTCCATGGCCTGGTACCGCTGATCGGCCTGGCCCTGACGCTGTGGCTGTGGACCAGCCTGTCGAGCCTGACCCTGACCATCGGCCTGGCCTGGTTCGGCCTTGGCATCGCCTACCTGCTGGTCCTGACCGGTGGCTTGCGCCGCACGGTGAAGGTTGCCGATTTTTCAGAAGCTGGCTGACCCTCAGGTCCCGCGCGGCTTGGCCCGCGCGGTGGCCTCGGCCACCAGTGGATCATCCGGCCAGTAATGCTTCGGATAGCGTCCCTTGAGGTCCTTCTTTACCTCGGCGTAGGTACTGCGCCAGAAGTTCGCCAGGTCCTGGGTCACCTGCACCGGCCGCCGTGCCGGGGACAGCAGGTGCAGCAGGACTTTCTGCCGGCCCTGGGCGATGCGCGGGGTGTCCGCCAGCCCGAACAGTTCCTGCATGCGCACCGCCAGCACCGGCGGGTGCTCGCTGTAATCGACGCGGATATTCGAACCCGACGGCACGCCGATATGCACCGGCGCCCATTCGTCCAGGCGCTGCGGCAGCGGCCAGGGCAGTTGGTTGCGTAGGATGGAGGAAAGGTCGAGGTTGGCGAAGTGGCTGAGGCGGGTGACCTTGCCCAGGTAGGGCTGCAGCCAGTCCGGCAGGGTCGCCAGCAGCGCGTCGTCGCTCAGGTCGGGCCATTCGCTGTCGCCGCCGTTGGCGAGATCGAGCTGTCGCAACAAGGCGACCCGCGCCTGCCACTGGCGCAGTTCCGGCGTCCACGGCAACAGCGCCAGGCCTTTGCGCCGGACCAGATCGAGCAAGGCGCGGGCACGTGCATCGTCATCCAGCCCGGTCAGCGGTTCACGACCGAGAACCAGCTCGCCGACCTTGCGCTGGCGCTCGGCCCGCAGGACGTTTTCCTTTTCATCCCACTCCAGTTGCTCCACCACGCTGACCTGCTCGGCCAGCACGTTTTCGAACAGGCCGGGATCAAGTTCAGCGGCGAGGTAGATCCGCTCCTCCCGTTGCCCCTGGCGACTGCCCAGGTCGGCGACCACCAGCCATGGTTCCTTCATCAGCGCATCGACCTCGCCGAATTGCGCGGCGCGCCCGTTGGCCAGGCGGTACTCGGCCCCGCCGGCGCGCCGCTGCTGGGCGACTCGGTCGGGATAGGCCAGCGCCAGCAAGGCGCCGAGCCAGCGCGGATGCTCCGGGTCGGCCACCGCTGCGCCGGGCTTGTCGCGCAGGAAACCACGATATTGCCGCGCCAGTTGCCGGGCCCGCTGCACCCCGCCCTGGCTGCCGCGATCGGCCCGGGTCTCGCCACTGAGCAGGCTCAGGCGGCTGTGCAGATCAGCACCGACGCCGCGCAGGATGTCGCGCTCGCCGAGCAAGGCGGCGACATCGCAGGCCATGGCGGTCAGGCCAAGGTCCTGGGCACGCAGCAACAGGTGGGCAATACGGGGATGAGCCGGCAGTTCGGCCATGGCCTGGCCGTGGGCGGTCAGACGCCCTTCGCTCAGCGCGCCCAGTCGACGCAGCAGATCCTGGGCCTGGCTGTAGGCCGCAGCCGGCGGCGTGTCCAGCCAGCTCAACTGCTCGGGCGTCACACCCCAGCGATTCAGTTGCAGGGCCAACCCGGACAGATCGGCCTGGATGATCTCGGCGCTGCCATAGGCGGCGAGCTGTTCATGCTGGGTCTCGGACCACAGCCGGTAGCACACGCCCGGCTCCAGGCGCCCCGCCCGTCCTGCGCGCTGGGTGGCACTGGCGCGGGAAATGCGCTGGGTGTCGAGACGGGTCATGCCACTGCCCGGGTCGAAACGCGGCACCCGCGCCAACCCGGCGTCGATCACCACGCGCACGCCGTCGATGGTCAGGCTGGTCTCGGCGATATTGGTCGCCAGCACCACCTTGCGCTTGCCCGCCGGCGCCGGTTCGATGGCGGCGCGCTGGGCGGACAGTTCCAGCTCGCCATGCAACGGGCAAAGAAGGATATCCGTACGCTCGTCCAAGGCCTCCTGCAACGATTGATGGACCCGGCGAATCTCCGCTTGCCCGGGCAGGAACACCAGCAGGCTGCCGCTCTGTTCGTCCAGTGCCTGCAACACCGTGTCGGTGACCCGCGGCTCGATACGTTCGCCTGGCTGGAACGGCCGGCCCCAGTGCATCTGCACCGGGAACATGCGGCCCTCGCTGCTGATCACCGGGGCATCGTCGAGCAGCGCGGACAGGCGCTCGCCTTCGAGCGTGGCGGACATCAACAGGATCTTCAGCGGCGGCTCGTCTCGCAGCAATTCGCGGCCGTTCAGGCTCAGGGCCAGGGCCAGGTCGGCGTCCAGGCTGCGCTCATGGAATTCATCGAAGATCAGCAGGCCAACGCCTTCCAGCGCCGGATCATCCTGCAGGCGACGGGTGAGGATACCTTCGGTGACCACTTCGATGCGGGTGCGCGGGCCGACCTTGCTGTCCAGGCGGATGCGGTAGCCCACGGTTTCCCCAACCTTTTCCCCCAGCTCGCTGGCCAGGCGCTCGGCGGCGGCCCGGGCGGCAAGGCGGCGGGGTTCGAGCATGAGGATGGTCTGCCCGGCCAGCCACGGCTCGTTCAGCAGCGCCAGCGGCACGCGGGTGGTCTTGCCGGCGCCGGGCGGCGCTTCGAGCACGGCTTCGTGACGTTCGGCCAGGGCTTCGCGCAACGATGGCAGTACGGCATCAATCGGTAAGGAAATCATGGTAGCCCTCAAACAGAGGGGCGAGTATAACGGCGAACCCGGCCTGCCCTATCATGGTCTTATCCACTGGCACCGGCCTTTTGCCGGTATCGTTGCGGCTATCCTTGCGGAGACTTTCAATGCGTATTCCTTCCCGTGTCACTGGTGGCATCCTGGTCGCGACCCTGCTGACCCAGCTCACGGCTTGCGGCACCCTGTTCTACCCTGATCGCCGCGGCCAGATCGAAGGCAAGGTCGATCCGGTGATCGTCGCCCTCGATGCCGTCGGCATCCTGTTCTACGTCATTCCCGGCCTGATCGCCTTCGGCGTCGACTTCGCCACCGGCGCCATCTACCTGCCTGGCGGCAGCACCGCGCAGGTGTCGCCGGAAAAACTCGACGAAGCCATCGGCGCCGACGGCAAGGTGGACAACGCCCGCCTGCAGGTCATCCTCGAAAGCGAACTGGGCCAGCGCCTGCCGCTGAACGACCCGCGCCTGATCCAGCACAAGGGCAGCCTGGAACAACTGGCCATGTACGGCCTGGTCCCCGCCGCCTGACATGACCGACCACTCCAGCGAACACGCACGCCTGCTGCGCCTCGCCACCCGCGCCTCGCTGGCGGTGGCGTGCATCCTGATCGTCAGCAAGGCCGTCGCCTGGTGGTTGAGCGGTTCGGTCAGCCTGCTGGCGGGGTTGACCGACTCGCTGCTCGATGGCGCGGCGTCATTGCTCAATCTGCTGGCGGTACGCTATGCCCTGCGCCCGGCGGATGAGGATCATCGCTATGGGCATGGCAAGGCCGAGTCGCTGGCGGGCATGGCGCAGGCGCTGTTCATCGGTGTCAGTGCGGTATTGATCGCGTTCCAGGCCTTCGAGCGCTTGCAGGACCCGCAGCCGCTGGGCAACACCGGGCTCGGCGTGGTGGTGATGCTGCTTTCGCTGGTACTGACAGTGGCACTGCTGGCAGTGCAAGGGCGGGTGATACGGGCAACCGGGTCAACGGCAGTACGCGCCGACTCCCTGCATTACCGCTCGGACCTGCTACTCAATGGCAGCATCCTTGTGGCGCTGGTACTGGCTGCGTATGGCTGGCCGCAACTGGATGCGTTCTTCGGGCTGGGGATTGCGGTCTACATCCTCTGGAGCGCCCTGACTATCGCCCGGGAGAGCTTTGCCACCTTGATGGACGAAGAGCTGCCGGCGCAGGTCAGCGAACGGATGCTGGCGCTGGTCTGCGCGGTGCCCGGGGTGGTCGGGGCGCATGACCTGCGTACGCGGGTATCGGGGAATCGCTGGTTCGTGCAGGTCCATCTGGAGTTGCCGGGGGAACTGCCGCTGACACGCGCGCATGCGTTGTGCGAAGAGGCTTCGGCGGCGATCAGCCGGGAGTATCCGCGGGCTGAAGTGCTGGTGCATGCAGATCCGGTTTAGTGGGTGTTCTTTAGGGCCTCATCGCTGGCAAGCCAGCTCCCACAGGGTACAGCGTGCGCCGCGAAACCTGTGGGAGCTGGCTTGCCAGCGATAGGGCCCTCGAACACACAGCAAGTCTTCAGTTGACGCTATACCCGCGCCCAGCCAGGCAAGCGCCCATCGCCCGGCGATAGGTATCCGCCACCTGCGCCGGCGGCGCCTGGTTGGCATAGGACGGATCGAATCCACTCTGGTCCACTGCCCAGCGATGGCACTGGTAGCGATCCTGCTCCTGCTGCTGTGGCGACTGCCCCTGCATCGGGTAGGCGATCACGTCATACCCGCTCCCCTGTTGCACCGGCACCGGCTGCTGCACCTGCGGCGGGTTCACCACCACATACTCCTGGCTGGCCTGCTGGTACTGGTAATAGGTATCCGCCACCAGGAAGAACAGCGCCCCGCCAATCCACATCTCCCGCGCATAGTCCGGCAGGTAGGTCACCCGCACGCCATAAGGCGGCGTCACCACCACATAACCCGCGCCATGCGGCCGGTACCAATAACCACCCGAGTAGAAATAATCCTGCCCGCGATAAGGCACTTTCCAGTAGCGGTCCGGAAAACGGTCGATGCTGTGCCCAGGCCGATACTGCGGCCCCGGCCCCCAGCCGTTGCCATGCCCGCTTGGACGCCCGGCCCAGTTCGGCTGTTCGCCACGCGGGCCGTTTTGCCAGTGCGGGTTGCCGTCGTTGCGGCGGGGAATGTCCTGGTAGTAGCCCTGGCGCGGTGGCTGGGTCTGCCAGGCCTCGCCCGGCTTGGATTGCAAGGGCGACTCGCCACGCCGGTCATGCTCGCCCTCGGCCATTACGTTCAGGCTCAGGCACAGCAGGCCGACAGCAGCCAGCGGCCAGATACGCGATGTCATGCTTTGTTCTCTACCGGTGGTAATGATCGTTCGGCCACTCTAGCAGGGGCGCTCCGGCTCGGCAGGTGAAATCTTGCCCATAAAAAAGGGCGACCCATGGGTCGCCCTTCGAGAAACTTGTCCTGGCTCGACGCTCGTGACGCCGGCTCACCTCACACCTGTCTTGTGGACCGTGTGCAGCCCGGGGGCCAAGCACAACCCTGTGGGATTGCTGGCCGCGACCCTCCTGATTGGGGAGGTCGCCGTGGACGTGTGTCCGGGCAGTGATTCTGGAAACAATATTAGGAAAACCGGGCCGGCAGAGGATTGCGAAGATTGCGGATATAAACACCACTTGCGCAATTTTTTGCCAAATATTAATAATTGCCAGCAATCCGTACAGAAAAGGCCCTTCCCATGAGCAAGCTGGACCGCTACGACCTGAGCATCCTTGCCGAATTGCAGCGTGATGCGCGCATCTCCAACCAGGAACTCGCCGAGCGCATCGGGCTATCGCCGTCGCCTTGCTCGCGGCGGGTCAAGCAGCTGGAGGACGACGGCTTCATTTCCCGCCAGGTCGCCCTGCTCGACCGCAAGAAACTCGGCCTGAGCCTGACCGCCTACGTGCTGATCGGCATGGACCGGCACACGCCCGAGCGCTTCGAAACCTTCGAGGCGGCGATCCGCAACCTGCCGCAGGTGCTGGAGTGCAGCCTGGTCACCGGAATGGACGCCGACTACCAGCTCAAGGTGGTGGTGCCGGACATGGATCATTACCAGAAACTGCTGCTCGGCCACCTGACCCGGATCGAGGGTGTCACAAGCGTGCGCTCGAGTTTTGTCCTGAATCAGGTTCTGGCCAGTACCGAGCTACCACTGACCCACCTGCGATAGGCGTATAATCCGGCGCCTCACGCTGCCGGAGAGAATCGATGGATCCTGTGTTGTTCGAAGAGTGGATGATGACCATCCTCGTCACCGTCCTGATTGGTTTCATGGGCTTCATCGTCTATGACCTGGCGAAGAAGTCCAAGGCCGGCAAGTTCGGCACCTTCATCCTGTTTTTCGTGCTGGGCCTGGGCATCCTCGCCTTCATCATCAAAAGCGTGGTGATCACCTGGATCGAGTTGCACCAGTAACCGGCATGTCCTTCCACTGGCCCGGCTCCAGGCCATCCAGTGTCCAGTCGCCGATCCTCACCCGCACCAGGCGCAGGGTCGGCAAGCCAACCGCCGCGGTCATGCGCCGCACCTGACGGTTGCGGCCTTCCTTGATGACCAGTTCCAGCCAGCTGGTCGGCACGCTCTTGCGAAAACGCACCGGCGGATTGCGCGGCCACAACTGCGGCTCGTCCAGTGGGCGGGCCTGGGCCGGGAGGGTCGGGCCATCATTCAGCTCGACGCCGTCGCGCAGGCGCTGGATCTGCTCTTCGCTCGGCTCGCCTTCCACCTGTACCCAATAGGTCTTGGGCAGCTTGTGCTTCGGATCGGCGATACGCGCCTGCAACTGGCCGTCGTTGGTCAGCAGCAACAGGCCTTCGCTGTCACGATCAAGGCGTCCGGCGGGATAGACGCCGGGCACCGCGATGAAATCCTTGAGGGTCGCCCGCCCCTCGCCGTCGCTGAACTGGGTCAGCACGTCGAAGGGCTTGTTGAACAGGATCAACCGCGGCTCGGCCGGCGGCGCCTTGGGCGGGCGTCGCGGACCGGCGGGCTTGGCCGCAGGGCGGCGCGGCGTGTTGCGTGGGGGTAGCGGCATGAAACCTCAGCGGAACGGCGGCTCGTCGAAACTGCGCAGTTTACGCGAGTGCAACGAGTTGAGTTCGGTGCGCAGCAGGTCGAGGGCGGCAATGCCGATCTTTAGGTGCTGGCTGACCGCACGGTTGTAGAAAGCGTTGGCCGCCCCCGGCAACTTGATCTCGCTGTGCAGCGGCTTGTCCGAAACGCATAGCAGCGTGCCGTACGGTACCCGCAAGCGATAGCCCTGGGCGGCGATGGTGCCGCTTTCCATGTCCACCGCCACGGCGCGGGACAGGTTGATCAGCGGTCGCTCCTCGGCCCAGCGCAGTTCCCAGTTGCGGTCGTCGTAGGTAAGCACGGTGCCGGTACGCAGGCGCTTCTTCAATTCGTCGCCACGCTCGCCGGTGACCTGTGCCGCCGCTTCCTGCAACGCCAGTTGCACTTCGGCCAGGGCCGGGATCGGGATGTTCGGCGGTACCACGCGGTCGAGGATGCCATCGCGGCGCATGTAGGCGTGGGCCAGCACGTAGTCACCGATGGTCTGCGACTGACGCAGGCCGCCGCAGTGGCCGATCATCAGCCAGCAATGCGGACGCAGTACCGCCAGGTGATCGGTGATGTTCTTGGCGTTGGACGGGCCGACACCGATATTGACCAGGGTGATGCCGTCGCCGTCGGCAGCGATCAGGTGATAGGCCGGCATCTGGTAGCGGTGCCAGACCACCCCGGCCACCAGCGCCTGGGCCTCGCCGTTGTCCATGGACTTTTCGATGATCACGTTGCCCGGCAGGACCATGCGCACGAAGCGCGGATCATCACGCAGTTGCTCGAGGCCATGGCTGATGAACTGGTCGACATAGCGGTGATAGTTGGTCAGCAGGATCCACGGCTGCACATGGCGCCAGTCGCTGCCGGTGTAATGCACGATGCGGCGCAGGGAGAAGTCCACCCGCGCGGCGTCGAACAGCGCCAGCGGCAGGGTTTCGGCGCTGCCCCAGTCGTACAGACCATCGGCGATACCGTCGGTGGCAGCGGACAGGTCGGTGCTCGGGAAAACCCGCGCCAGCGCGGCTGCGGTGATACCGGAGCCGGCCAGTTCGTCGCCCTGCTCGACCACATACGGATAAGGAATGCTCTGCTCGCTGACGCCCACTTCGACCTTGACGGTGAAGTCCTTCATCAACGGGCGCAACTGCTCCAGCAGATAACTGCGGAAAGCCGCCGGGTGGGTCACGGTGACGCTGTAGGTGCCCGGCAGCTGGACCTTGGCGTAGGCCCGCGTGGTCGCGGGTACCTCGCCATGGTAGTGATAGGTCAGGCGCAGTTCGGGATAGCGAAACAGCGAACGCTCCTCGGCGTTCGGCTCGGTGCGGTCCTTCAGGTAGCGCTTGAGCGCCTGGCTCAAGGCGTCGGTGGCGGTCTGGTGCAGGGTCGCCAGACGATCGACGGCTTGCTCGGCGGTTTCTACGACAACGAAGGCTTCATCAAAACGGCTCACGGGTTACTTCCTGTCTGACATGCAGGCTTCCATCTTGCCTACATCCTGTTGCAAAGGCACGCACGTTCACAGCGGCCAGTTCGGCGTCGAGCGCTGCACCAGCGCAGCAACGTCGATCCCCCGTGGCAAGGTGCCGTAGACCCGCCCGCCCTCGCCCAGGCGGCTGGCGATAAAGGCGTCGCTGACCGTGGCGTTGCCGGCTTCCAGCAACAACTTCGCCTGCAGGCCGACGGCGATGTCCTCGGTCAGTTGGCGGGCGCGGTACTGGATATCGCTGGTGTCGCTGAAAGCGGCCTTGAGGTTGGCGATATGCGTGGCCAGGCGGCGGTCACCGTGGCCGTCGCCCAGCTCGATGAACAGGCTGTCGAGCACGCCCGGCTCCTTGGACAGGGCACGCAGCACATCGAGGCATTGAACGTTGCCGGAGCCCTCCCAGGTGGAGTTGACCGGCGCTTCGCGGTAGAGCCGCGGCAGGATGCTGTCTTCGACATAACCCGCGCCGCCCATGCATTCGGCGGCTTCGTTGATCATCGCCGGGGCGCGCTTGCAGATCCAGTATTTGCCCACCGCCGTCACCAGGCGCGAGAAATGCGCCTGCTGCGGGTCGTCGAGATGATCCAGCGCTTGGCCCATGCGCAGGCTCAGGGCCAGCGCGGCCTCGCTTTCCAGGGCCAGGTCGGCGATGACGTTCTGCATCAGCGGCTGGTCCGCCAGCAGCCGGCCACCAACCTGGCGATGGGCACAGTGGTGCGCCGCCTGGGTCAGGGCCTGGCGCATCAACGCACTGGAGCCGACCATGCAGTCGAAGCGGGTCATGGCGACCATCTCGATGATGGTCGGCACGCCGCGTCCTTCTTCGCCGATCATCCAGGCCAGGGCACCGCGGAATTCCACTTCGCTGGAGGCATTGGACCAGTTGCCGAGCTTGTTCTTCAGGCGCTGGATATAGAACTGGTTGCGCTCGTCGTCCGGGCGATGGCGCGGCAGGAGGAAGCAGCTCAGGCCCTTGTCGGTCTGGGCCAGGGTGAGGAAGGCATCGCACATCGGCGCCGAACAGAACCATTTGTGGCCGACCAGTTCATAGGCCTGGCCCGGACCGGGAGCACCCACCGCATACGCCCTGGTGGTGTTGGCGCGCACATCCGTGCCGCCCTGCTTCTCGGTCATGGCCATGCCGATGGTCACCCCGGCCTTGTGCCGGTCGCCGACATTGCGCGGGTCGTATTCGCGGGAGAGGACCTTGGGCAGCCAGTATTCGGCCAGTTCCGGCTGCAGCTTCAAGGCGGGCACGGCGGCGAAGGTCATGGTCAGCGGGCAGCCGCTACCGGCTTCGGCTTGGCTGTGCAGGTAGGTCATGCAGGCCCGCGCGACATGGGCACCGTCCCGAGGCTCGGCCCAGGGCAGCGACGGCAGCCCATGCTCGATGGCCGTGCGCATCAGTTGGTGATAGGCGGGATGGAATTCCACCAGGTCGATGCGATGGCCGAAACGGTCGTGGCTGGCGAACTGCGGCTTGTTCTGGTTGGCAAGAAAGCCGGCCTCCATCAGCGGCCCACCGGCCAACGCCCCGTAGGCATCGATCCGCGACTCGGCCCAACCGGCTCCGTACCTGCGCCCCCACTCCTGCAACGGCAGGTCCAGGCGGTAAAGATTGGCGCCATCGAGGGATGGCGGCTGGTTGGTGACTTCGTGGGTTTCAGCGTACTGATGCAGGTTCATCGGGGGCTCCTGATAGGACGTGTCCGAAAAACCAGTGAATCACGCCCTGCCCCCGGCACAAAGTGACAAAAACGCCTAACGCGGTGCGATATATCCCCTATCCAGCGGCATTTGCCAACGCCAGCACGATGCTCAGTTCGAAGTTGCTGCCCTGCCCCGGCACCGAGTTGTGGCCCAGGCGCGCGCCCATCAGCTCGGCAAGCTGGCGACAGATCGCCAGGCCGATACCGAGGCCGCCGTATTCCCGGCTCATGGAGCCATCGACCTGGAAGAAGCGCTGGTACAGCAGCGAGTCGTCGAGGGTGACGAAGCCGATGCCACTGTCGCGCACGCTGAAGGTCAAGGCCAGCAGATGCTGGCTGGCCTGGCCGCGCACGTGCAGGCTCACCCCTCCGCGATGGGTGAACTTGATCGCGTTGTCGAGCAAGTAACCCAGGCACAGGGCCAGCTTGTGACGGTCGCCCAGCAGGCGGTCGGCAAGGTTGTCGGCCACGTCCAGGTGCAGCAACAGGTCCTTGTCCATGGCCGGTGAGATAAAGCGTGTGCGCAGTTCCTGGACCAGCCCGCGCAAGCTGAAGGGCTCGGCCCTGGCCACCAGGCGCCCGGCCTGGAGTTCGCTGAGGATGAGAATGTCGTCGATCATGCGCAGCATGTCATGCGCCGCGATACTGGCGGTGTGCTGGTACTGCCCCAGTTCCGCGCCCATCGGCTGGGTCTGCATCAGTTCCAGCGAGCCGATCACGCCATTCATCGGGGTGCGCAGCTCATGGGTAACGGTGGCGAGGAACTGGTCCTTGAGTTCGTTGCTGTGGGCCAGTTGCCGATTGAGCAGTTCCAGTTTCTGCCCGGCCTCGCGCAGGACCGCGGCCCTTTCCTCGCGCATGGCGTTGATCCGGTCGGCCAGCGCCAGCGAGAGCAGGCCGACCTCCAGCGCGGCGCCGATCTGGCTGGCGTACATAGTCAGGAACATATTGGGCAAATGACCAAGCACCATCAGCGTGTTGACCATCCCGCCGACCAGGAAGGCCGACCAGGCGACGATGAAATAGCGCGCCACCCGCAAGCCACGCCACCAGGCGAACCATCCGGCGGCGAAGATGCTCAGGGTGAAGGCCAGAGCCAGCAGCGTAGCGAGGCGCAGGGCCAGGCCATAGCCGCAAGCCAGCGAGATCACCATGACCAGTGCCGAACAGGCCGCCAGCCCCTGCAAAAGAACATCGAATGCCGGGCCAATACTGGCCATGCGCAGGAAACTGCGGGCGAACAGGCACCCGAACAACCCCGACGCACCGATGAACAGCGGCGTGGACGCGTTCGCCCACCAGGGGCTGTCCGGCCAGAAATAGGCGACGGCGGCGCCATTGACCGAGAGCTGGTACAGGCCGAAGGAGGCAATGTAGAGGATGTACCACAGGTAACTGACGTCGCGGACGCTGATGTAGATGAACAGGTTGTAGACCAGCATGCCCAGCAGCACGCCATAGATCAGCCCGAGCACGTAGATCTTGCCCGGCAGCGCCTCCAGGTAGGCGCGGGGCGCCCACAGGCTCAGCGGTGCCTGCACCGAGCCTTCGCTCTGCAGGCGCAGGTAGGCGGTCAGTTGCTGGTCCGGCTGCATCGGCAATTCGAAAACGTAGTTGGCCTGCTCGATCTGCCGGCTGGCGTAGGGCAAGGCATCCCCCGTGCGCTGGACCAGGCGGTAGCGGCCGTTGGCGTCCGGCAGATAGAGTTCCAGGTGATCGAGCGGCGGATAGGCCAGCTCCAGCAGCCAGGTGCGCGGCGCGGCCTGGGGCATGGCGAGATAGTGCAGATCGACCTTGAGCCAGAATGCCGAAGTCGAGTACCCGGCGTTGAGCACGTCGGCCTGGTGCGGTTTGAAGGAGGCGGCGAAGGAAGGCGAACTGACCTGTTCGATGGAGGCGCTACCGTCAGCGTCCTCGAACACCTGCATGACGCGGCCCAGGGGCAGGGTTCGGGTCGAGTCGTCGAAGTCGACGGCTCCGGCCAGCAAAGGCAGCCAGCCCAGTACAACGATCAGCAGATAGCGCATACAGCCCCAGCGTGGCCTGTACGGTCGCGTCGTAAGCCCCAGTCCTTGTGAGACGACGAGATCCGGCAGAGCCTGATGTCATTTTCGAAGCACTCTAGCACAGCGGTATTGAATCGCCAGCAGGCGGGACAAGGTCGTCCCCGGGGGCTCTGGCTCGGTACTTACGGCCATGCGCAGGGAAATTCCTGTCCAATCGATCAGAAAAGCCCCGTATGACGGACATCCCGGCAAAAGCGTTTGGTGGTAAGCTCGCGCACCTATGAATACCTACAGCTCCCGCCCCGTTGTCCTCTGTCTCTCCGGCCACGACCCCAGTGGCGGCGCCGGCCTGCAGGCAGATATCGAAGCCCTGATCGCCCAGGGCTGTCACGCCGCTCCCGCCGTGACCGCCCTGACCGTGCAGGATACCGTCAACGTCCAGGACTTCCGCGTGCTCGACCGCGAATGGGTACTGGCCCAGGCCAACATCGTCCTGGCCGACTCGCAGGTCGCCGCGGTGAAGCTGGGCATGCTCGGCTCGCTGGAAATGGTCGATACCGTGGTCGAACTGCTCGGTGCCCACCCGCACCTGCCGATGGTCTGCGACCCGGTGCTGCGCGCCGGCGGCGGCGGGCGGCTGGGCAAGGACGAAGTCGGCTACGCCATGCGCGAGCGGCTCCTGCCGCTGGCCACCATCGCCACGCCCAACCTGCCGGAAGCGCGCATTCTCGCCGAACTGCCGGAGGGCACGGCCGACGAGTGCGCGGAAAAGCTGCTGCCGTATGTCGAGCACCTGTTGATCACCGGCGGTCACGGCGACGAGACCGAGATCCACAACCGCCTGTACAGCCGCGATGGCCAGCGCCACACCTGGACCTGCCAGCGCCTGCCGGGCAGCTACCATGGCTCGGGCTGCACCCTGGCCAGCGCCCTGGCCGGTCGCCTGGCGCTTGGCGAGCAACTGCACAGCGCGGTGCGCACCGCGCTGGACTACACCTGGCGGACCCTGCGCGACGCCGAACAACTGGGCAAGGGCCAATACGTGCCCCGTCGCCTGCCCCTGGATTTCTGCTCCTGAAGCAAGACTCGCTGTGAGGCACCTGTAATGAAGCTCCGCGGTTTGTATGCCATCACCGACAGCCAACTGCTGGCGGGACGCTTTCTTCCCTATGTCGAAGCCGCGCTGGAAGGCGGGGTGACCCTGCTGCAATACCGCGACAAGAGCAACGACCAGGCCCGCCGCCTGCGCGAGGCCGAGACCCTGCGCGACCTGTGCGCACGCTACGGGACGCGCCTGATCATCAACGACGACGCCGAACTGGCCGCGCGCCTGGGCGTCGGCGTACACCTGGGGCAGACCGACGGTCCGCTGACGCCGGCGCGTACCCTGCTCGGCAAAGATGCGATCATCGGCTCCACCTGCCACGCACAACTAGAGCTGGCCGAACAGGCCAGCCGGGAAGGCGCCAGCTATGTCGCCTTCGGACGCTTCTTCAATTCGCTGACCAAACCCGGCGCCCCCGCCGCCGACCTCGCCCTGATCGGCCAGGCCAAGGCGCGGGTCAAGCTGCCGGTGGCGGTGATCGGCGGCATCACCCTGGACAACGCCGCGCCACTGGTCGAGCACGGTGCCGACCTGCTGGCGGTGATCCATGGCCTGTTCGGTGCCGACAGCACGCAGGAAGTGACCCGCCGCGCCCGTGCCTTCAACGCCCTTTTTTCCAGTATCTGATTTGCGAGGAACCTCCATGTCCCGTTCCGAAAGCCTGTTCGCCAGCGCCCAGAAACACATCCCTGGCGGCGTCAACTCGCCCGTGCGCGCCTTCCGCAGCGTCGGCGGCACCCCGCTGTTCTTCAAGCATGCCGAGGGTGCCTACGTCACCGACGAAGACGACAAGCGCTATGTCGACTATGTCGGCTCCTGGGGCCCGATGATCCTCGGCCACAGCCATCCGGACGTGCTGGAATCGGTGCGCAGGCAACTGGCCCACGGCCTGTCCTATGGCGCTCCGACCGCCATGGAAACCGAGATGGCCGACCTGGTCTGCTCGCTGGTGCCCTCGATGGAAATGGTGCGCATGGTCAGCTCCGGCACCGAGGCCACCATGAGCGCCATCCGCCTGGCGCGCGGCTTCACTGGCCGCGACAGCATCATCAAGTTCGAAGGCTGCTACCACGGCCACTCCGACAGCCTGCTGGTGAAAGCCGGCTCCGGCCTGCTGACCCAGGGCGTGCCCAGCTCGGCCGGCGTGCCGGCGGCCTTTGCCAAGCACACCCTGACCCTGCCGTTCAACGATATCGACGCGGTCGCCGAGATGCTCGGCAAGGTCGGCCAGGACGTGGCGTGCATCATCGTCGAACCGGTGGCGGGCAACATGAACTGCGTACCGCCGGCGCCCGGCTTCCTCGAAGGGCTGCGCAGCCTGTGCGACCAGCACGGCGTGGTGCTGATCTTCGACGAAGTGATGACCGGTTTCCGCGTTGCACTGGGCGGCGCCCAGGCGCATTACGGCGTCACCCCCGACCTGTCGACCTTCGGCAAGATCGTCGGCGGTGGCATGCCGGTGGGCTGCTTCGGCGGCAAGCGCCATATCATGGAACAGATCGCCCCGTTGGGTCCGGTCTACCAGGCTGGCACCCTGTCCGGCAACCCGCTGGCCATGGCCGCCGGCCTGACTACCCTGAAGCTGATCAGCCGTCCGGGCTTCCATGACGAGCTGAGCGCATTCACCAGCAGCCTGCTCGACGGCCTGCAACAGCGCGCCGATGCGGCGGGCGTGCCGTTCGTCACCACCCAGGCCGGTGGCATGTTCGGCCTGTACTTCACCGGCGCCGACGATATCGTCACCTTCGACGACGTGATGGGCAGCGATGTCGACCGCTTCAAGCGCTTCTTCCACCTGATGCTGGAAGGCGGCGTGTACCTGGCGCCAAGTGCCTTCGAAGCCGGCTTCACCTCGATCGCCCACGGCGAGACCGAGCTGAAGATCACCCTGGATGCCGCCGAGCGGGCGTTTGCCGTCCTGAAATAAGGCATCTGCGGTGAAAGACAGGGGCGCAGGCTTGTAAGCCTTTCGCCCCTGTCTTGTAAGAAAGCCCCGCAGCCTTATGACCGAATTGCGCCTTGATGGCAGAAAATCTGGTAAAGACTTTGTAAGGTGGGCGCTGCTTAACCCATAATGTGCCACCAGACACACTTTGGCCGCAGCTTTGCAGAGGTAAGTCGATCACCATGAACCGCGCCGGCCGCGCCCTTGCCCTGGGCTGCCTGTTGCTACTTCAGCCCCTGCTGGCCATCGCGGCAGGCGGTAACTCGTTGCTGATCCCCACCACGGGCCGCTGCACCCTGAATACGTCCCCCGAAGAACTCGCCGACGCCGTGACCCGCTGCAAGCAGGTCGCCCAGTCCGGTGACGCCCAGGCCCAATACGAGCTGGGCGAATTCTATTTCGACGGCAAGAACACCACCCGCGACCTGAACCAGGCGCTGAGCTACTTCGAGCAGGCCTCGCTACAGGGGCACGCCGATGCGCAATACAAGCTGGGAATGATGTTCGCCCGCGGCGAAGGCGTTTCGGCCAACAACGTGCAGGCCTACATCCTGCTGAAGATGGCCGCGGTCAACGGTGCCGAGGATGCGCTGGACGAGGCCGACGAAGTCTCGGCGCGGATGCCGCGCGACGAACTGGAAAACGCCACCCAGGTGCTGGGCCAGATCTTCCGCAAATACCTGCTGGAACTTCAGTCCGCCGACGGCCGCACGCCCTTCTCGCCGCTTCCCTGACGCGTCCTATCTTTCCGGCATCGGCATCGGGAACGGCATGACATTGCCGCCGCCCTTGGCCTCGCTGATCTTCGGCGTACCCAGGCGCTCCACTTCATCGATACGCACGATCGAATGCATCGGCACGAAGCTGCGGGTCACGCCTTCGAACTGCGCCTTGAGCTTCTCTTCGCTCGGATCGACCACTACCTGGGTACGCTCGCCGAAGACGAATTCCTCGATCTCCAGGAAACCCCACAGGTCGCTCTGGTAGATCTGCTTGGCATACATCTCGAACACCTGGCCCTGGTTGAGGAAGATCACTTTGTAGATGGGGGCTTCGCGCTTGGTCATGTTCGGCAGGGGAAAAATGGCTGTAAAAAAGGTGGCGAATAATAGCACAGGGGCCTTGCCCGGCAGGTAGGAGCTGGCTTGCCTGCTCCCGCATGAACCGCGCCGACCGGCATAACCGAATCGTCAACTTCCGCTGCGACAATGTCCAAGCCGATCGACAGCCCGGACGGCCACGCCCCCATTGATCGTTTCAGCGCTTTCGCCGCCAGGCAGTCGAGGTTATTCTTGAAATCATATTTCTTGCCCAAGGGCGGCTTAAAACAACCTTGAACGCACCCATCGAACCCCATCGTTTCATTCTCGAGCCCTTCGAAGCTCACCGTTTCGCCAACCTGTGCGGCCAGTTCGACGAGCACCTGCGCCTGATCGAACAGCGCCTGGCCATCGAGATCCGCAACCGCGGCAACCAGTTCGAACTGATCGGCGACCCCCGGGTCACCTCCACCGCCGAGCAACTGCTGCGGCGCCTCTATCGCGAGACGAAGGCCACCGAGCTGTCGCCGGAAATGGTCCACCTGTTCCTTCAGGAATCTTCCGTCGAAGCGCTGGAAAACCAAGCGGTCAACGAAGTCAGCGTGTCGCTGCGCACGCGCAAGGGCGCCATTCGCCCGCGCGGCCTCAACCAGCAGCGCTACGTCAAGGAAATCCTCGGCAACGACATCAACTTCGGCATCGGCCCCGCCGGTACCGGCAAGACCTACCTGGCCGTGGCCTGCGCGGTGGATGCGCTGGAACGCGAGCAGGTGCGGCGCATCCTGCTGGTGCGCCCGGCAGTCGAGGCGGGCGAGAAGCTCGGCTTCCTGCCCGGCGACCTGGCGCAGAAGATCGACCCTTACCTGCGCCCGCTGTACGACGCCCTCTATGAAATGCTCGGCTTCGAACACGTGGCCAAGCTGATCGAGCGCCAGGTGATCGAGATCGCTCCGCTGGCCTACATGCGCGGCCGTACCCTGAACAACAGCTTCATCATCCTCGACGAAAGCCAGAACACCACGGTCGAGCAGATGAAGATGTTCCTCACCCGGATCGGTTTCGGCTCCACCGCCGTGATCACCGGCGACATCACCCAGGTAGACCTGCCACGCGGCACCAAATCCGGCCTGGGCCATGTCATCCAGGTGCTCAAGGATGTGCCGGGTATCAGCTTCACCCACTTCCAGCCCAAGGACGTGGTGCGTCATCCATTGGTACAGCGCATCGTCGAAGCCTACGAGCGTTTCGACGACCAGCAGGCCAAGGCCGAAGGCACCCCGCGCAATGCTTGAACTTGACCTGCAGATCGCGACTGAAAAAGCCGCGCCCGCCGAAGCCCTGTTCCGCCGTTGGTGCGAGCTGGCCCTGCGCCAGCGCACGGCGGACTCGGAAATGACCATCCGTCTGGTGGATGAAGCCGAGGGCCGCGAGCTGAATCACACCTACCGGCACAAGGACTACGCCACCAACGTCCTGTCCTTCCCGGCCGATGTCCCCGACGACATGCTCGATATCCCGCTGCTGGGCGATCTGGTGATCTGCGTCGAGGTGGTCGAGCGCGAGGCCGCCGAGCAAGGCAAGGCCCTCGAGGCCCACTGGGCGCACCTGGTGATCCATGGCTGCCTGCACCTGCTGGGCTACGACCACATCGAGGACGATGAGGCCGAGGAAATGGAAGCACTGGAACGAACGTTGCTTGCCGAACTGGGTCATCCGGACCCGTACGCCGACGACGAAGACGACACCCCACACACTGAAAACAGCAAGGATCACGAGTAACCGCCATGAGCGAAGATCGATCGAGCAACGGGCAAAAGTCATGGCTTGGCAAGCTGACCCAGGCTTTTGCCCATGAGCCGAAAAACCGCCAGGAGCTCCTTGAGCTGCTGCGCGAAGCCCACCAGAACAAGCTGCTCGACAGCGAGGCCCTGACCATCGTCGAAGGCGCCATCCAGGTCGCCGACCTGCAGGTCCGCGACATCATGGTGCCGCGCTCGCAGATGATCAGCATCAAGGCCTCGCAATCGCCGCGGGAGTTCCTCCCGGCGATCATCGACGCCGCGCACTCGCGCTATCCGGTGGTCGGCGAAAGCCATGACGATGTCCTCGGCGTACTGCTGGCCAAGGACCTGCTGCCGCTGATCCTCAAGGAGAATGGCGACAGCTTCAACATCAAGGACCTGCTGCGCCCGGCCACCTTCGTGCCGGAGTCCAAGCGCCTCAACGTGCTGCTGCGCGAGTTCCGCGCCAACCACAACCACATGGCCATCGTCATCGACGAATACGGCGGCGTGGCTGGCCTGGTGACCATCGAGGACGTGCTGGAGCAGATCGTCGGCGATATCGAGGACGAGCACGATGTCGAGGAAGACAGCTACATCAAGCCCCTGCCCAGCGGCGACTTCCTGATCAAGGCGCTGACGCCAATCGAGAACTTCAACGAGTTCTTCGACAGCGAGTTCTCCGACGATGAGTTCGACACCGTTGGCGGCCTGGTCATGAGCGCCTTCGGACACCTGCCCAAGCGCAACGAAACCACTGAAATCGGGCCTTACCGCTTCCGTATCCTCAACGCCGACAGCCGCCGGATACATTTGCTGCGCCTGACACCTGTAACCCGTTAAGGACAACCATGCGCTGGATCACCCGCCCCGGCTGGCCCGGTAACCTGCTGGCCATGGTGGCCGGCGCCCTGACCACCCCGTCGCTGGCCCCCTTTGATATCTGGCCCCTGGCCCTGGTCGCCCTGGGCCTGTTCTACCTCGGCCTGCGCGAGCTGAGCCCGCGCCAGGCGCTATGGCGCGGCTGGCACTACGGCTTCGGCCTGTTCGCCGCCGGCACCTGGTGGATCTACGTCAGCATCCATGACTACGGCGGCGCCTCGGCGCTGCTGGCCGGCGGGCTGATGCTCGCCTTCTTCGCCGCCATCGCCTGGTTCTTCGCCCTGCCCGCGTGGGTCTGGGCACGCTGGTTGCGCCGCAACGAGGCGCCGCTGGCCGATGCCCTTGGCTTCGCGGCGCTGTGGCTGGCCCAGGAAGCGTTCCGCGGCTGGTTCCTCACCGGTTTCCCATGGCTCTATGCCGGCTACAGCCAGCTCGACGGACCGCTGGCCGGCCTCGCGCCGCTGGGCGGCATGTGGCTGATCTCGTTCACCCTGGCCCTGACCGCCGCGCTGCTGTGCAACCTGCACCGCCTGCGCCAGCGCAAGGCGTTCCTGGCGGCGGGCATCGCCTTGCTGATCGGCCCCTGGGCAGTCGGCATGGCCCTCAAGGGCCATGCCTGGACCGTACCCTCCGGTGAGCCCCTGCAGGTAGCGGCGATCCAGGGCAATATCGAGCAAAGCCTCAAGTGGGAACCCAGCGAGCTGCGCCGTCAGCTTGAGCTGTACCGCGACATGAGTTTCACCAGCAAGCCGGTGGATCTGATCGTCTGGCCGGAAACCGCAGTGCCGGTGTTCAAGGACAGCGTCCAGGGATACCTGGACATGATGAGCGGCTTCGCCGGCGACCGCCATTCGGCGCTGATCACCGGGGTTCCGGTACGCTTGTTAGAACATGGGCAGCGTCGCTACTTCAACGGCATCACCGCCATCGGCGAAGGCGACGGAACCTACCTGAAGCAGAAGCTGGTGCCCTTCGGCGAATATGTACCGCTGCAGGACCTGCTGCGCGGCCTGATCGAATTCTTTGACCTGCCGATGTCCGACTTCGCCCGCGGCCCGGCTGACCAGGCATTGCTCCAGGCCAAGGGCTACCAGTTGGCGCCGTTCATCTGCTATGAAGTGGTCTACCCGGAGCTGGCCGCCAGCCTTGCGGCGCGCAGTGACATGCTCCTGACCATCAGCAACGACACCTGGTTCGGCAAGTCCATCGGACCGCTGCAACACTTGCAGATGGCGCAGATGCGCGCACTGGAAGCCGGGCGCTGGATGATTCGGGCCACCAACAACGGGGTGACCGGGCTGATCGACCCGTTCGGACGCGTGACCGCGCAGATTCCGCAGTTCGAGCGCGGGATTCTCTACGGGGAGGTGGTGCCGATGCGGCAACTGACGCCGTATCTGCAATGGCGCTCGTGGCCGCTGGTCATTCTCTGCACCTTGCTGCTGGGCTGGGCGCTGGTTACCAGCCGGATCGCCAGGACCGTCTGATCTGTGCTGTTTCTGATGGCCCCGACTTGCCAGCGATGAGGCCATCAAGGACAACTCAATAGAAAAGCCGATAACCGATCAACCCGACCACCTCATTGAACAGTTGCCCGTTCTGCCATACCGCCTTGCTGTCCGGCACCCAACCCCCGAACGGCCGCCCACTGTCGATACCCATGAAACCCACCGGGGCCCCCACCACCTCGAAGCCGGCACGCTGGAAACTCCGCACCGAACGCTGCATATGCCAGGCCTGGGTTACCACCACCACACGCTTGATGCCCTGCGGCAAGAGGATCGCCGCGCTCAGCTCGGCATTCTCCCAGGTGGTGCGGCTTTCTTCTTCCAGCCAGCGCACAGGCACACCAAAATCCCGTTGCAGCGAGTCCGCCATCAGCCGCGCCTCGCTCGGCGGCGCGCCGTAATGCAGGCCACCGGTCGTCAGTAGCGGCAGCCCCGACGCCTTCGCCAGCTGCGCCGCGTAGCGCATGCGTTCGATGGCTACACCGGTCGGCTGGTCCTGTCCGCCCCAGGCCGGATCACCGCGTTCACGCCCGGAGCCCAGGACCACGATGGCATCCGCCCGGCCAGCCAACCCTGCCCACTCGTTCATCGCCAGCGGCGGAACGGTCTCGATTCGCCCGGCCAGATGCTGCATTGCCACCGGCAGGCTCATCAGCCATAACCCGCCCAGCCCGCCGATAAAGAACAGGCGCGCCGTGCGCGGCCAGGACTTGCGCAGCCACCACGCGGCCAGCAGCAAAAGCAGCAGCACACCAGGCGGCATCAACCATTGTTTGATGAAAAAGCGCAACGGCATCGGGCATCTTCAGGGAAATGCCGCAAGCCTAAAGAAAAACGGCGCCTGCTTGAAGCAGGCGCCGGTCAGAGCAAAGAATTTCGCGTGGCGCACTCCGTCCTGCGCCGTTGATATCCTGAACGGTTATTTGCAGTGCAGCGTTCTGGATTTGAGCGCTGTGGCGGAACGTTTCCGGTCCTTGAGCCAGATGACCCGGCCCGGGGTGGGCGTTTCTACCGGGGGTAATGCCACGGAAATCTTCTGGCCCCGTGCCGGAGCGGCTTCCAGCCAGGCCTTGATGACGTCGAACTCGGCCCGGCTAAGGCCGCGCAACTCCAGTTCGGCGGGCATCTCATCGCGCAATCGCAGCGAGGTGCGGGCCACGTCCAGGGCCAGCCCCAAGCGGTCGATCAGGCGTTCATAGACTTCCGGTTTCGGTGCATGTTGCTGCGACTCTCCCATCCGTTCACCTCATTGAAGATAAAATTCATCTCCCCCACGAATGAGCTTAGCGCCACCCGCGAAACGGGCCGGACGCCGCGACCAACGGCCCTTTGCGCCCTCTTCCGATGCAATCAGGGTTTCCCACGACCGTTGGGGGTCATGTATGCTACGGCGTTCGCTCCAGGGCCTGTCGCCGGGCGAAAACGGTCAGCGACCAGCCTCGATAAGGTCTCCCATCTCTCAGCGCAAAGTAGCCATGCACGAACACTATCAGCCCCGCGAAATCGAAGCCGCCGCCCAGTCCTACTGGGACGAGCACAAGTCTTTTGAAGTCAGTGAACAGCCAGGCAAGGACACCTACTACTGCCTGTCGATGTTCCCGTACCCGAGCGGCAAGCTACACATGGGCCACGTGCGCAACTACACCATCGGCGACGTGATCGCCCGCTACCAGCGCATGCAGGGCAAGAACGTCCTGCAGCCAATGGGCTGGGACGCCTTCGGCATGCCGGCGGAAAACGCGGCAATGAAGAACAACGTAGCGCCGGCCAAGTGGACGTACGAAAACATCGCCTACATGAAGGCCCAGCTGAAAAGCCTCGGCCTGGCGATCGACTGGTCCCGCGAAGTCACCACCTGCAAGCCGGACTACTACCGCTGGGAGCAGTGGCTGTTCACCCGCCTGTTCGAGAAAGGCGTGATCTACCGCAAGAACGGCACCGTCAACTGGGACCCGGCCGACCAGACCGTACTGGCCAACGAGCAGGTCATCGATGGCCGTGGCTGGCGTTCGGGCGCGCTGATCGAGAAGCGCGAGATCCCGATGTACTACTTCAAGATCACCGACTATGCCGACGAGCTGCTGGAAAGCCTCGACGAGCTGCCGGGCTGGCCGGAACAGGTCAAGACCATGCAGCGCAACTGGATCGGCAAGTCCCGCGGCATGGAAGTGCAGTTCCCCTACGACGAGGCCAGCATCGGCCAGTCCGGAACACTGAAGGTCTTCACCACCCGTCCTGATACCCTGATGGGCGCTACCTACGTTGCCGTTGCCGCCGAGCACCCGCTGGCTACCCTGGCCGCCCAAGGCAATCCGGCGCTGCAGGCCTTCATCGACGAATGCAAGAGCGGCAGCGTCGCCGAAGCCGATATCGCCACCCAGGAGAAGAAAGGCGTCGCCACTTCCCTGCTGGTCCGTCACCCGTTGACCGGCGAGAAGCTGCCGGTATGGGTCGCCAACTACGTGCTGATGCACTACGGCGATGGCGCAGTAATGGCCGTTCCGGCCCACGACGAGCGTGATTTCGAATTCGCCAGCAAGTACCAACTGCCGATAAAAGCCGTGGTCCGCACCAGCGCTGGCGATGAAGTCGGCAGCGAGTGGCAGGCCGCCTACGGCGAGCATGGCCAGTTGATCAACTCCGGCGAGTTCGACGGTCTGGACTTCGCCGGCGCCTTCGACGCCATCGAAGCCGCGCTGATCCGCAAGGAACTGGGCAAGTCGCGTACCCAGTTCCGCCTGCGTGATTGGGGCATCAGCCGTCAGCGCTACTGGGGTTGCCCGATCCCGATCATCCACTGCCCGTCCTGTGGCGACGTTCCGGTACCGGAAGACCAGTTGCCGGTCACCCTGCCGGAGAACGTGGTTCCGGACGGCGCCGGTTCGCCACTGGCGCGCATGCCCGAGTTCTACGAGTGCACCTGCCCGAAATGCGGCACGGCGGCCAAACGCGAAACCGACACCATGGACACCTTCGTCGAGTCTTCCTGGTACTTCGCCCGCTACGCATCGCCGAACTACGAAGGTGGCCTGGTCGACCCGAAAGCGGCCAACCACTGGCTGCCGGTGGACCAGTACATCGGTGGTATCGAACATGCCATCCTGCACCTGCTCTATGCGCGCTTCTTCCACAAGCTGATGCGTGACGAAGGCCTGGTGAGCTCCAACGAACCGTTCAAGAACCTGCTGACCCAGGGCATGGTGGTCGCCGAGACCTACTACCGCGTGGCAGCCAACGGCGGCAAGGACTGGTTCAACCCGGCCGACGTCGAGGTCGAGCGCGACGCCAAGGCCAAGATCATTGGCGCACGCCTGAAGACCGACGGCCTGCCGGTGGAAATCGGCGGCACCGAGAAGATGTCCAAGTCGAAGAACAACGGCGTCGACCCGCAGGCCATGATCGACGCCTACGGCGCCGACACCTGCCGCCTGTTCATGATGTTCGCCTCGCCACCGGACATGAGCCTGGAATGGTCCGACTCCGGTGTCGAAGGTGCAAGCCGCTTCCTGCGTCGCGTCTGGCGCCTGGCCCAGGCCCATGTGGCCCAGGGGCTGCCGGCCAAGGCCGACTTCTCGGCGCTGGACGACGCGCAGAAAGCCGTGCGCCGTGCCACCCACTCGGCGATCCGCCAGGCCAGCATCGATGTCGGCCAGCATCACAAGTTCAACACCGCCATCGCCCAGGTGATGACCCTGATGAACGTGCTGGAAAAGGCCTCGCAAGCCACCGAGCTTGACCGTGCCCTGATCCAGGAAGGTCTGGAAGCGGTCACCCTGATCCTCGCCCCGATCACGCCGCACATCAGTCACGGCCTGTGGCAGAGCCTGGGCCACCAGGGCGCGGCAATCGACGCAGGCTGGCCGAGCGTGGATGAAAGCGCGCTGGTCCAGGACAGCATCCAGCTGGTCATCCAGGTCAACGGCAAGCTGCGTGGTCAGATCGACATGCCGGCCGGTGCCAGCCGCGAAGAGGTCGAGGCCGCTGCGCGCAGCAACGAAAACGTGCTGCGCTTCACCGAAGGCCTGAGCATCCGCAAGGTCATCGTGGTTCCGGGCAAACTGGTCAACATCGTCGCCAACTGACAGGAACGGGCGCCTCGTCCGCGGGGCGCCCGCATAGAAAAGTCCCCAAGGTTTCCAGGGAGCAACAAGATGATCAAACGCAATCTGCTGGTGATGGGCCTGGCCGTGATGCTGAGCGCCTGCGGTTTCCATCTGCGCGGCACCGGTACCAACGAGCTGGCGATCAAGGAGCTCGAGGTCAGCGCGCGCAACGCTTACGGCGAGACGGTCACCCAACTGCGCGACGTTCTGAAGAGCAGCGGCGTCAACGTCCATAGCGGCGCACCGTACAGGCTGGTTCTGACCAACGAGGCCGAAACCCAGCGTGCAGCCAGTTATGCCGGTAGCGGCCGTTCGGTGGAGTACGAACTGCAAACCCAGTTGAGCTACGACATCCAGGGCCGCAACAACACCGTCCTGCTGAGCGACAAGCTTGAAGTGCAGAAGGTCTACCTGTATGACGGCAACAACATTACAGGCTCCGGCCAGGAGTCCGGACAGATTCGCAAGGAAATGCGCCGCGAACTGGTACAACGGATGATCCTGCGCCTGCAGCAACTGACTCCTGCCCAACTGGACGAACTACAGGCCAAGGCCGACGAGCGTGCCAAGGCAGAAGCCGCAGCCCTGGAAGCGGCACAACGCGCCCAGGATGCACAACCCCAGCAATCGCCGCTGGAAATCCCGGCGAACTGAGACCGGACGGGGCGCTTCGGCGCCCCGACTTTTTTATGAAACTCGCCCCCGCCCAACTCGGCAAACACCTGCAAGGCGCCCTCGCCCCGGTCTATGTGGTCAGCGGAGATGATCCGCTGCTGTGCCAGGAAGCCGCCGATGCCATTCGCCTGGCCGCGCGCCAGCAAGGTTTCGATGAGCGCCAGGTGTTCAGCGCCGATGCCAACTTCGACTGGGGCACCCTGCTCCAGGCCGGCGCCAGCCTTTCGCTGTTCGCCCAGAAGCGCGTGCTGGAACTGCGCCTGCCGTCCGGCAAACCGGGTGACAAGGGAGCCGCAGCGTTGATCGAGTATTGCTCGCGGCCCGCCGACGACACCCTGTTGCTGATCAGCCTGCCCAAGCTCGACGGCAGCGCGCAGAAAACCAAATGGGGCAAGGCCCTGGTCGAGGGCGCGCAGGTCCAGTTCATCCAGATCTGGCCGGTGGACACCCAGCAGTTGCCGCAATGGATCAACCAGCGCCTGGCCCAGGCCGGGCTTGCCGCACAACGGGATGCGGTGGAGCTGATCGCTGCGCGGGTCGAAGGCAACCTGCTGGCGGCGGCCCAGGAAATCGAAAAGCTCAAGCTGCTCGCCGACGGCAATACCATCACGGTGGAAACGGTGCAGGGCGCAGTCGCCGACAGCGCACGCTTCGATGTCTTCGGCCTGGTGGATGCAGTGCTCAACGGCGAAGCGGCCCATGCCCTGCGCATGCTCGAAGGCTTGCGCGGCGAAGGGGTCGAACCACCGGTGATTCTTTGGGCGCTGGCCCGTGAGCTGCGGGTGCTGGTCGGCCTGGCCCAGCAGTACAGCCAGGGCGTACCGCTGGAAAAAGCCTTCAGCCAGGCCAGGCCGCCAGTGTGGGACAAACGGCGCCCCTTGATGAGCAAGGCCCTGCAGCGCCATTCGGCACAACGCTGGGGCCAACTGCTGTATGACGCCCAGCGTATCGATGCGCAGATCAAAGGCCAGGCCCAGGGCTCGCCCTGGACCAGCCTGACCCGCCTTTCGCTGCTGATGGCCGGCCAGCGCCTGGCGCTACCTGCCGAGTAAGGGACCGGCGGTCTTGCAGTGGACACAACGCAGTCCTATAGTGCGCGCGAATCCACCCAGGCAGGATCACCGCCATGCGCAAGAAACCGGCAAAATCCCGACCCAACAAGGCCAAATCCATAGTCGCCCAGCCACTGTTCCGCTGCCGCCAGGAACGACCGGAAAAGGGCAAGGGCAGCTACCGCCGCGAAGCCTTCCAATCGAGAGATTGGGAGGCTTCTTCCTTTATGGCCGCATGAAAGCAGGAAAACCACAGGCATGATATGGTCGTCACCTGACCCGTATTACCTGGATTTGTGCATGCCTTTCCGCCTTTCCCGCCGTCGGCAATTCCGCCAGTTGAGCGCTGCTTCCAGCCTTGTCCTGCTGGTTGCCTGCGCCGAACACCCCTCCGCCGCCGATGCCCTGCCCATCGCGCCGATACAGCCCGCTCCAGCGCTCACCCAGGCCACGCCGACCGCCGAGATCGAGATCCTGCCACAGCAGAGCTTCGCCCAGTGGCAGGCCAGTTTCCGTCAGCAAGCCCTGCAGGCCGGCGTTTCGCCAAGCCTGTTCGACCGTGTCTTCGCCGGGATCACCCCGGACATGGATGTGATCAAGGCCGACCGCAGCCAGCCCGAGTTCAGCCGTCCGGTCTGGGAATACCTCGATGGCGCGCTGTCGCCGGTCCGCGTGCGCAATGGCAAGGCCTTGCTGCTGCAGAACAACGACCTGCTGGGGCGGATCGAACAGCGTTACGGCGTCGAGCGCAATGTGCTGGTATCGGTATGGGGCATGGAAAGCAATTTCGGCCAGTTCCAGGGCAACAAATCGGTGATCCGTTCCCTCGCGACCCTGGCCTACGAAGGCCGCCGCCCGGCCTTTGCCCAGGACCAGTTGCTGGCCGCGCTGAAAATCCTGCAGAACGGTGATATCGCCCCCGAAGCCATGCGCGGCTCCTGGGCCGGAGCCATGGGCCAGACCCAGTTCATTCCCACCACCTATGACACCCATGCGGTGGACTTCGACGGTGATGGTCGCCGCGATATCTGGAACAGCTCGGCCGACGCCCTTGCGTCCACCGCTCACTACTTGCAAAGCTCGGGCTGGAAACGTGGCGAGCCTTGGGGCTTCGAGGTAACGGTACCGAGTGGCTTCGACTACTGGATTGCCGATGGGGCCCTGCGCAAGCCCGTTGCCGAATGGCTGCGCCTGGGCGTGCAACTGGCACCGGGAACACGCATTCCGGCCGGCAGCGAGCAGCTCTCCGCCGCGCTGCTGCTGCCCACGGGCTATCGCGGCCCGGCGTTCCTGGTACTGGACAACTTCCGTGCCATCCTCAAGTACAACAACTCATCGGCCTATGCCCTGGCGGTCAGCCTGCTGAGCGAACGTTTCGAGGGCTCGGGCTTTATCCGCGGCGCCTGGCCGAAGGATGACCTGCCACTGAGCCGCAGCGAGAGGATCGAATTGCAGGAACTGCTCAACGCCAACGGACATGAAGCCGGCAATGCCGATGGCATCATCGGCGCCAATACCCGCAAGGCGATCCGCACTGCCCAGCAGCAACGTGGCTGGCCGGCGGATGGCTACGCGACACACAAGCTGCTGGATAGCCTCAGGGGTCGCTGAGTTCTTTCGGGCCCCATCGCTGGCAAGCCAGCTCCCACAAGAACCTGTGGGAGCTGGCTTGCCAGCGATGAGGCCCGGAAGAGCAAAGAAAAAGCCCCTGACCACAAGGCCAGGGGCTTTTTCATTTACCGGGCGATCAGAGCTTGATCTTGGCCTCGTGCGCCTGCTGGTCGGCATGGTACGAGGAACGTACCAGCGGCCCGGAAGCGACGTTCTTGAAGCCCATCCTGTAGCCTTCCTCGGCGAACCAGGCGAAGGTGTCAGGATGCACGAAACGCTGCACCGGCAAGTGGCTGCGCGACGGTTGCAGGTACTGGCCAAGGGTGAGCATGTCGATGTTGTGCTCGCGCATGCGCTGCATGACTTCGATCACTTCCTCGTCGGTCTCGCCCAGGCCGAGCATCAGGCCGGACTTGGTCGGTACGTGCGGCACCAGTTCCTTGAACTTCTCCAGCAGGGTCAGCGACCACTGGTAGTCCGAACCCGGACGCGCGGCCTTGTAAAGGCGCGGTACGGTTTCCAGGTTGTGGTTGAATACATCCGGCGGCTCCTGGGCAGTGATCGCCAGCGCCACGTCCATCCGGCCACGGTAGTCCGGGACCAGGGTCTCCAGCTGGACGCCCGGGGACAAGGCACGGATTTCCCGGATGCAGTCGGCGAAGTGCTGGGCACCGCCGTCGCGCAGGTCGTCACGGTCCACCGAGGTGATCACCACGTACTTCAGGCGCAGGTCGGCGATGGCGATCGCCAGGTTCTTCGGCTCGTCCACATCCAGCGGCTTCGGCCGGCCGTGGCCGACGTCGCAGAACGGGCAGCGACGGGTGCAGATGTCGCCCATGATCATGAAGGTCGCGGTACCGCCGGAGAAGCACTCGCCCAGGTTCGGGCAGGAGGCCTCTTCGCAGACGCTGTGCAGCTTGTGCTTGCGCAGCAATTGCTTGATCCGGTCGACTTCCGGAGAAACCGGGATACGCACGCGGATCCAGTCAGGCTTCTTCGGCAGTTCTTCGGTCGGGATGATCTTTACCGGAATACGCGCGACCTTCTCGGCACCACGCAGTTTCACACCGGCTTCAACCTTCGGCCGTGGGGCCGGGGTGGCGGTGCTTTGCACCGGCTCTTGCACAATAGTCATATTCAGTCGATTCCGCCCGCAAGGGTCGTCTGCTCAGCATAATCGAGGTGCTTGACCAGCTGTCCGCGCAGCCTTGCCCTTACCTCGGAGAATTCGATTGGTCCGGCCTGGTCGCGCAGCTGGGTCATGGCCAGCCCCGCATACCCGCAGGGGTTGATTCGGCGAAACGGCGCAAGGTCCATGTCCACGTTCAGGGCCAGGCCATGAAAGGAACAACCGTTGCGGATCCGCAGGCCGAGGGAGGCAATCTTCGCCCCATCGACGTAAACGCCCGGCGCATCGGGCTTGGCTGCCGCCTGCACGCCATAACTGGCGAGCAGCTCGATCAGGCAACGCTCCATGCGCGTGACCAGGTCACGCACCCCGAAACCGAGACGGCGCACATCCAGCAGCAGGTAGGCGACCAACTGGCCGGGGCCGTGGTAGGTCACCTGGCCGCCGCGGTCGGTCTGCACCACCGGTATGTCTCCCGGCACCAGCAGGTGCTCGGCCTTGCCGGCCTGGCCCTGGGTGAATACAGGAGGATGCTCCACCAGCCAGACTTCGTCACCACTGCCAGGCTTGCGTTCGGCGGTGAAGCGACGCATGGCCTCGAGAACCGGTTCGTAAGGCAACAGCCCGAGGTCGCGAAAGCCGAGAACCGAGGACATCAGATCACCAATTTCACGATACCCGTCGCGCGCAGGGCGCTGTTGATATTGTGCAACTGGTCTTCGCCGGTGGCGATGATATGCAGTTGTACGGTGGTGTACTTGCCTTCCTTGCTCTGGCGCTCGGCCAGCGTGCTCAAGTCGACCTTGGCATATTTGCTCAGGATCTCGATGACGGTGTCCTTGAAGCCGACGACGGTATCGCCAATCACCTTGATAGGATAATCCGGGCAGGGGAATTCGATTTTTGGCGGTTTGACATCAGTTTGAGTCATGGCAGTAACGGCCTCGTAAGCCGTGGCAGCAACAACGCCCCTGCGGGATGGCAGGGGCGTGGCAGGTCACGATATCAGTTGAACAACCCGTAGAAGAACAGGCGGATGCTATCCCACACCCGACGGAAGAAACCACCTTCCTCGACCGCGTCCAGCGCGATCAGGTCGGCGCTGTGAACGACATTGTCATCCAGTTTGACTTCCACTTTACCGATCACGTCACCTTTGGCGATCGGCGCCATCAGTTGCGGGTTCATGGTCATGCTGGCAGCCAGTTTCTTCAATTGGCCTTTAGGCAAGGTCATGGTCAGGTCTTCGGCCAGGCCGGCCTTGACCTGGCTGGTGGTGCCTTTCCACACCGGCGCCTGGGCCAGTTCGGTACCCTTCTGGTAGAAGGTCTGGGTTTCGAAGAAGCGGAAGCCGTAGGTCAGCAGCTTCTGGGTCTCCGCAGCACGGGACTGCTCGCTGTTGGTGCCGAAGACCACGGCGATCAGGCGCATGCCGTCACGTACGGCGGAAGACACCATGCAGTAGCCGGCTTCCTCGGTGTGGCCGGTTTTAAGACCGTCGACGGTCTTGTCGCGCCACAGCAGCAGGTTGCGGTTCGGCTGCTTGATGTTGTTCCAGAAGAATTCCTTCTGCGAGTAGATCGCGTAGTGCGCCGGGTCTTCATGGATGATGGCTCGGGCCAGCAGCGCCATGTCGTGCGCCGAGGAGTAGTGCTCGGGGTTCGGCAGGCCGGTCGGGTTCATGAAGTGGCTGTTGGTCATGCCCAGGTCGGCGGCAGTCTTGTTCATCATGTCGGCGAAGGCGTCTTCGCTGCCGGCGATGTGCTCGGCCACGGCGACGCTGGCGTCGTTGCCGGACTGGATGATGATGCCGTGCAACAGGTCGCTGACGCTGACCTGGGTGCCGACCTTGATGAACATCCGCGAACCGCCGGTACGCCAGGCGTTTTCACTGACGGTCACCGGATCGTTCTCGCCGATCTGGCCGCGGCGGATCTCCAGGGTGGCGATGTAGGCGGTCATCAACTTGGTCAGGCTCGCCGGAGGCAGGCGCTGGTCGCCATTGTTCTCGACCAGGATGTTGCCGCTGGAGGCTTCCATGAGCACGTAGGACTTGGCTGCCAGTTGCGGCGGCGACGGCATCATCTGCTCGGCGGCGAACGCAGCCGGAGCGATCAGCAGCGGAACAAGCAGGCAAAGGCGTTTGGCAAAGGTGGTGATGTTCATCCGTCTCTCGAAATCGCTAATGGGCTTATGCCCCAAGGGGGCAAAACGTTAAAACGGGCTGCGGCAAAGCGTCGCGCCCCGGGGCAAAACCGCCATTGTACATGGCTGTATGCCCCCGCTACATGACAAACCGACCAGTCCCCCCGGTCAGTCCGCCGTAACTACCTTGGCCTGGCCCAGATTGGCCAGGCGTACGCTGTCCTGGGTTTGCTGGACTTCGCCCTGGCTGCGGATCGGGCCCAGGCGCACCCGGTGCAGAGTCTGCTGGTTGCGCACGATGGAACTGATGAATACCGGCGCGCTGACCATGCTGCTCAGCTTGGAGCGTAGCAACTCGGCGGCATCCGGGTTGGCGAACGCACCGACCTGCAGGTAGGTGCCACCGTTGGCCGGCAGGCTGTTGCTGGCCACCTGGACCGGCACCACGGCCGCGGCGTGCTGCTGCGGCGGCGGCGTCCATTGTTCGACAGTGCCGGTGCTGGCCGGGATCGAAGGGGCCTGGGCAACCTGCGGCTGCTCCAGCACCATCGGCGCCGGGCGCCCGCGCTGGGCCCACCACTGCTGCGGATCGATACCTTCGACGCGCACCCGGGCGGTACCGGTCTCGGCATAGCCGAGCTTCTTCGCCGCCGCGTAGGACAGGTCGATGATGCGATCGGAATAGAACGGGCCGCGATCGTTGACCCGCAGGATCACGCTGCGCTTGTTGTCCAGGTTGGTCACCTTGACGTAGGCCGGCAGCGGCAGGGTCTTGTGCGCCGCGCTCATGCCGTAGAGGTCGTAGACCTCTCCGTTGGCAGTGTTCTGCCCGTGGAACTTGGTGCCGTACCAGGACGCGGTGCCCTCGGCCACGTAGTTGCGCGAATCGGGGATCGGGTAGTAGGTCTTGCCCAGCACCGTGTAGGGGTTGGCCTTGTAGTTGCCGGTATGCACGGTCGGGGTGGCATCGGGGATCTTCGACACGTCGACGTCCCACCACGGCGCGCCATCCTTGTGGGCCCGGTTGATGTCCAGGCCCGGCTGGGAGCGGATGACGGTGCCACTGCTGGCACTCTGCGTCGGACGGCTTGAAGAACAGCTGACCAGCAGCGCGCCAATGGCGACGCAGCCCAGCAGCTTGAGGGAAGTAGTGGAGAACAGTTCACGCATCAGCGGGCGCCCCTTGCCTGAACCAGCAGGTCTGAAAGTTGATGTACCGCCATGGCGTACATCACGCTGCGGTTATAGCGAGTGATCGCGTAGAAGTTCTTCAGGCCGAGCCAGTATTCGGGGCCATTGTCGCCTTCGAGCCGGAAAGCGGTGACCGGCAGATCATCGCGCAGCGCATCATGACTCGACCAGCCCAGTGCCCGCAACTCCCCCACCGTCCTGACCGGTTCGATGCCCAGGCTCAGGCCTTCGTCGACCCGCTCGCCACGGACCATGGCGCGGCTCACCACCGGTTCGCCGGCCACCCAGCCATGGCGCTTGAAGTAGCTGGCGACGCTGCCGATGGCGTCGTCGGGGTTGTTCCAGATATTGATATGGCCGTCGCCATCGAAGTCCACGGCGTAGGCGCGGAAACTGCTCGGCATGAACTGCGGCAGGCCCATGGCGCCGGCATAGGAGCCTTTCAGGGTCAACGGATCGACCTGTTCCTCGCGGGACAGCAACAGGAACTCACGCAGTTCCTTGCGGAAGAACGGGGCCCGCGGCGGGTAATCGAAGGCCAGGGTGGAAAGCGCATCGATCACCCGGTAGTTGCCGGTATTGCGGCCAAAAAAGGTCTCGACGCCGATGATCGATACGATCACCTGGGCCGGCACCCCGTATTCCTGCTCGGCGCGGGCCAGGGCGGCCTCGTGCTGGCGCCAGAAGTCCACGCCGCGGGCAACGCGGGCGTCGGTGAGGAACATCGGACGATATTCCTTCCATGGCTTGACCCGTTCCGCCGGACGCGAAATGGCGTCGAGGATCGCCTGCTTGCGTCGCACGTCACGGAACACGCCCATCAGTTGTTCACCGGCGAAGCCGTAGTCGCGGGTCATTTCCCCGACGAATTCGGCCACCTGCGGCGAGCCATCGTAGTCACCGGCACTGGCCTGCTGGGCCCCGCCGAACAGACCAAGGAATCCCGCCAGGGGAACATAACGGGCCATCCAGCCCCGTACTGCTTGCATCGAGAAATTCACCTTGATCAAACCTGCGCGATCCATTTGCGGTGGGTATGGATCGACATGAGAACGCCAAACGCTGACAGCAGCGTCACCAGCGAAGTTCCACCGTAGCTAATGAAGGGCAGCGGTACGCCCACCACGGGCAGCAAACCGCTGACCATGCCGATATTGACGAAGACATAAACGAAGAAGGTCATGGTCAGGCTGCCGGCCAGCAGCTTGCCGAACAGGGTCTGGGCCTGGGCGGTGATCACCAGCCCGCGGCCGATCAACAGCAGGTAGATCAGCAGCAGCGCACAGATGCCCACCAGGCCGAACTCCTCGCCGAGCACGGCGATGATGAAGTCGGTATGGCTTTCCGGAAGGAAGTCCAGGTGCGACTGGGTACCCAGCAGCCAGCCCTTGCCGAATACCCCGCCGGAGCCGATCGCGGCCTTGGACTGGATGATGTTCCAACCGGTCCCCAGGGGATCGCTTTCCGGGTCGAGGAAGGTGAGCACGCGCTGTTTCTGGTAGTCGTGCATGACGAAGAACCACATCGCCACGGCAACCGGCACTGCCGCAGCTACCACGCTGATGATCCAGCGCCAGCGCAGGCCGCCCATGAACAGGACGAAGGCCCCGGAGGCAAGGATCAGCAGTGCGGTACCCAGGTCCGGCTGGCGAACGATGAGGATGAAGGGGATGCCGATGAGGATCAGGCTGATCAGCACATGCTTCAGATGCGGCGGCAGCGTGCGCTTGGACAGGTACCAGGCGATGGTCGCCGGCATGATGATCTTGAGGAACTCCGAAGGCTGGAAGCGGATCACCCCGGGGATATTGATCCAGCGCGTCGCACCCATGGCGTTGTGGCCCATGATGTCCACCACGACCAGCAGGGTCACCCCGACCACGTAGGCCAGCGGCACCCAGCGTGCCATGAAGCGCGGTTCCAGTTGGGCGATGACGAACATCGAGACCAGGCCGATACCGAAGGATGACGCCTGCTTGAGCAGCAGGTCCCAGTTCTTGCCGCTGGCCGAATAGAGGACGAACAGGCTGCCGGCAGCGAGGGTCAGCAGCAGGACCAGCAGCGGGCCATCGACATGGATGCGCTGCAGGAAGCTGGCGCGGCGGCGCATCACGTCCTCGCTGGACAGCATGCGGTCGAAATTACTCTTCACGGGGCCGATTCCTGGGCAACGGAGGCGTTGGGGGCGTATTCGGGCTTGAGGCGGCCACTTTCATCCAGCAGCCAGGCGTCCATGACCTGGCGCAGTACCGGGGCGGCGACGCCGGATCCGGACTCGCCGTTCTCGACCATCACCGAAATCACGATCTTCGGATCCTCGGCCGGGGCGAAGCCGACGAACAGGGCGTGGTCGCGATGGCGTTCCTGGACCTTGCTGCGGTCGTACTTTTCACCCTGCTTGATGGCGACGACCTGGGCGGTACCGCTCTTGCCGGCAATGCGGTACTGCGCGCCGATGGCCGCCTTGCGCGCGGTACCCCGGGCGCCCTGCATCACCTGCTCCATGCCATGGGTGACCCTGGCCCAGTCGGCCTTGTCGCGCAGGACAATGTCTTCCATCGGGTTCGGGTCCACCGGCGGCTGGCCTTCGATGCTCTTGGCCAGGTGCGGACGGTTCCACTTGCCCTTGCTGGCGATCAGCGCGGTGGCCTGGGCCAGTTGCAGCGGCGTGGCCTGCATGTAGCCCTGGCCGATACCGAGGATCAGGGTCTCGCCGGGGAACCAAGCCTGGCGACGGGTCGCACGCTTCCATTCGCGCGACGGCATCAGCCCCGGCGACTCCTCGAACATGTCGAGGGCGACCTTCTGCCCAATGCCGAAGCGGTTCATGTAGCTGGACAGCTTGTCGATGCCCATCTTGTGCGCAAGGTCATAGAAGTAGGTGTCGTTGGAACGCATGATCGCCGTGTCGAGATCGACCCAGCCATCGCCGGTGCGGTTCCAGTTGCGGTACTTGTGGTCGTAGTTGGGCAACTGGTAGTAGCCCGGGTCGAACACCCGGGTAGACGGGGTCACGGCCCCGGAATCCAGACCGGCGATGGCGACTGCCGGCTTGATGGTCGAACCCGGCGGGTACAGGCCGCGCAGCACGCGGTTGAACAACGGCCGGTCGATGGAATCGCGCAGCTCGGCGTAGGCCTTGAAGCTGATGCCGGTCACGAACAGATTCGGGTCGAAGCTGGGCTGGCTGACCATCGCCAGGACCTCGCCGGTGCGCGGGTCGAGCGCGACGATCGCCCCCCGGCGGCCGCCCAGGGCTTGCTCGGCGGCTTCCTGCAGCTTGATGTCGAGGCTGAGGACGATGTCCTTGCCAGGAATCGGGTCGGTACGCTTGAGCACCCGCAGGACGCGGCCACGGGCATTGGTCTCGACTTCCTCGTAGCCCACCTGGCCGTGCAGCTCATCCTCGTAGAAGCGCTCGATACCGGTCTTGCCGATATGGTGGGTGCCGCTGTAGTTGACCGGGTCGAGGGTCTTCAGCTCTTTTTCGTTGATGCGCCCGACATAGCCTACCGAATGGGCGAAGTGCGCACCCTGTGGATAGTGCCGCACCAGTTGCGCCACCACTTCCACGCCGGGCAGGCGGAACTGGTTCACCGCGATCCGGGCGATCTGTTCTTCGGTCAGTTCGAACAGGATCGGCACCGGCTCGAACGGCCGACGCCCCTGCCGCATGCGCTTTTCGAACAGCGCGCGGTCGTCCGGAGTCAGTTCCAGCACCTCGACGATCACATCGAGTACCTGCTGCCAGTCGCCGGAACGCTCGCGGGTCATGCTCAGGCTGAAGCTGGGCCGGTTGTCGGCGATGATCACGCCGTTACGGTCGAAGATCAGCCCGCGGGTCGGCGGAATCGGCTGCACATGCACCCGGTTGTTTTCCGACAGCGTGGAGTGATAGTCGTACTGGATCACCTGCAGGTAGTACAACCGGGCGATCAGTACGCAGATCAGCAGCAGGATCGCCACCGCGCCGACCACGACGCGGCTACGCACCAGACGGGCGTCTTTCTCGTGGTCCTTGAGGCGGATCGGCTGCGACATTGAAGAGGCTTACGGCTTATTTGTGGTAAGGGTGCCCGGACAGAACCGTCCAGGCGCGATAGATCTGTTCGCCGATCAGTATCCGTACCAGGGGATGCGGCAGGGTCAGCGGCGACAGCGACCAGCGCTGCTCGCTGCGCGCACAGACCTCCGGTGCCAGCCCTTCCGGGCCGCCGACCATGAGGTTGACGGTGCGCGAGTCCAGCCGCCAGCGGTCCAGTTCGACCGCCAGTTGCTCCGTGCTCCAGGGCTTGCCATGGACCTCCAGGGTCACGATGCGCTCCCCCGGCTGGACCTTGGCCAGCATGGCCTCGCCCTCCTGACGGATCAGGCGGGCGACATCGGCGTTCTTGCCCCGGGTATTGAGCGGGATTTCCACCAGTTCCAGGGACAGCTCCGACGGCAGGCGCTTGGCATATTCATGCCAGCCTTCCTCGACCCACTTGGGCATGCGCGAGCCGACCGCGATCAATCGCAGACGCACGGCGCTACCTCAGTCCAAGTCTTTGTTGAGCTTGGCGAAATGCTCATGGGTGTTTTCCGGGCTATGGTGCTTGCCATCGGCGGCACGGCTCTGCTCGGCCCCCAGCCACAGGCGCTCCAGGTCGTAGAACTGGCGGGCAGCGGCGGTCATCATGTGCACGATGACGTCATTCAGGTCGAGCAGGACCCAGTCGCTGTCGCCCTTGCCTTCCTCACCCAGGGGCATCACGCCTTGCTGCTTGACGATCTCGCGGACCTTCTCGGCCATCGCGTTGATCTGCCGGTTGGAGGTACCGGTGGCGATGATCATGTAGTCGGTCAGGCTGTGCTTGGCGCGTACGTCGATCACCTGGATGTCCTGTGCCTTGACTTCTTCCAGGGCCGACTTGGCCAGTTGGACCAGCTCTTCGCCGGTGATTTTCTGCTTGGTCATATAAAACTCGTTCAACTCATTGATAGCGGCGCCCATGGGCGCCTGCCGCTCTACGCACGATAAAGGCCGTGCGTCTCGATATAGGCCAGTACTGCGTCCGGCACCAGGAACCTCACCGACTTGCCGCTGGCCAGCAGCTGCCGGATCTGCGTGGCGGACACCGAAAGCGGCGTCTGCCAGACGAACGAAATGTTCCCCGCCGGGCCGGACATGGCGGTGGGATCGCTCTCCGAGCGCGCAGCCAGCAGGTTGCGCAGCTCGTCTGGGGGTTCTATGTCGGCATCCGGACGTTGCAGGACCAGGATGTGACAGTGTTTCAGCAACTCTTCCCAGCGGTGCCAGCCGGGCAGGCCGCAAAAGGCATCCCAGCCCATCAGCAGGAAAAGCTGGTCGCTGGCGCCCAGTTCGGCGCGCAACGACTCCAGGGTGTCGATGCTGTACGACGGTTTGTCCCGCAACAGCTCGCGGTCATCCACGCTCAGCCGTTCGACACCGGCCACCGCGCAACGCACCATGGCCAGGCGATCCTGCGCCGCTACCTGCGGGGTATCGCGGTGTGGCGGGCGGGCGTTCGGCAACAGGCGCAGCTCGTCCAGGCCCATGAACTCGGCCACTTCCAGCGCGCTGCGCAGGTGGCCGATGTGCACCGGATCGAAGGTGCCGCCAAGGATGCCGATCCGCCGGATCGCCGGGGCCTTGCTCAACGGGTCAGGACTCCTGGCCGCGCAACTGGCCGTCGCCGACGACTACGTATTTCTCGCAGGTCAGGCCTTCCAGGCCGACCGGGCCGCGGGCGTGCAGCTTGTCGGTGGAAATGCCGATTTCCGCGCCCAGGCCATACTCGAACCCATCGGCGAAGCAGGTCGGGGTGTTGATCATCACGGAAGCCGAATCCACCTCGGCAACGAAGCGCCGGGCCAGGCCCTGGTGCTCGGTGACAATGGCATCGGTGTGGTGCGAACCATAGTGGTTGATATGCTCGATCGCCGCGTCGATGCCATCGACGATGCGGATCGACAGGATCGCTGCCAGGTACTCGGTGCTCCAGTCTTCTTCGCTCGCAGGCGCGGCTTCGATGACCATGCGGGTACGCTCGCAACCACGCAGCTCGACGCCTTTCTCACGGAACTGGCGGGCCATTTCCGGCAGGAACTCGGCAGCGATGCTCGAATCCACCAGCAGGGTCTCCATCGCGCCACAGATACCGTAGCGGTATGTCTTGGCGTTGAAGGCGATGCGCCGGGCCTTGTCCAGCTCGGCGTGCTCGCCGACATACACGTGGCAGATGCCGTCCAGGTGCTTGATCACCGGGACGCGGGCGTCGCGGCTGATGCGCTCGATCAGGCCCTTGCCGCCGCGCGGAACGATGACGTCGACGAACTCCGGCATGCTGATGAGCGCGCCCACCGCCTCGCGGTCGGTGACTTCCACCACCTGGACCACCGCAGCCGGCAGGCCGGCCTCGGCCAGGCCGCGCTGGATGCAGGCGGCAATGGCACGGTTGGAATGGATGGCCTCGGAGCCGCCGCGCAGGATGGTGGCGTTACCCGATTTGAGGCACAGGCTCGCGGCATCGATGGTCACGTTCGGCCGCGACTCGTAGATGATCCCGATCACGCCCAGGGGCACGCGCATCTTGCCGACCTGGATACCCGACGGCCGGTAACTCATGTCGCGGATCGCACCCACCGGGTCCGGCAGACCGGCGACCTGGCGCAGACCGACGATCATGCCGTCGATGCGTGCCGGGGTCAGGGCCAGGCGATCGAGCAGGGCCGGCTCAAGGCCGTTGGCCCGGCCGGCGGCCAGGTCCAGCTCGTTGGCTGCGGACAGTTCGGCGCGAGCCGCGTCCAGGGCGTTGGCGGCAGCGTGCAGCGCGCGGTTCTTCTGCGCGGTGCTGGCACGGCCGATAACGCGGGACGCCTCGCGGGCGGCGCGACCCAGGCGGGTCATGTAGTCAAGAACGGACTCAGTCATGGGGCTCAGTGTCTTGGCGAAGGGGAAAATCGGACGAGTATAACTGTCATGGGGTTGTACGCCCAGCGGTGACAGTCGGATGGTAGGAAGCGAGCCGCAGATTTTCCTTCCCCGCACTGCCCCCGTGGGAGCTGGCTTGCCAGCGATGAGGCCAGACCTGACAACACCATTGCCCTTGCCGGCCCTATCGCTGGCAAGCCAGCTCCCACAGGGTTCTCTGTAGCCTGGGATAACGTGCTCTTCGTTCAGCCTGGATAAAGGAAGAAGTTGCTATCATCCCGGCCTCATTTCCCCATTCCAGAGCCACGATGCCGCACCCCGCCCCTTTGCCCGACAGCTTCTTCGACCGCGACGCCCAGGTCCTGGCCAAGGCCTTGCTGGGCAAGATCATCCGCCATCGGCAGGGCCCGTACTGGCTGTCGGCGCGAATCATCGAGACCGAGGCCTATTATCTCGACGAGAAAGGCAGCCACGCGTCCTTGGGCTACACCGAGAAACGCAAGGCGCTGTTCCTCGATGGCGGGCATATCTACATGTACTACGCCCGCGGTGGTGATTCGCTGAACTTCAGCGCCCAGGGCCCGGGCAATGCGGTGCTG